>DATHXZ010000335.1:0-2091 GCA_035459405.1 Chthoniobacterales bacterium | reverse complement strand
CGCGGCTAACAACGCCGGGTTCTACAGCATCGGCCGCGATCCGCTGCAGGCGTCGCGCCTCGCGAAGGATCGTCATCGCTTCGCGACGTTTGAGTTCAGCCAGGAGTTCCTCGCGCGGCAGTTCGCCGGCCAGGAAGATAGCCTCGATAAAATGGTCCGCGACAGCCTCTCGTCGCGCGCGCGCAGTGTGGTTGGCGGTGCGCGTCCGTTCAGCGCCAGCCAGCAGCGAATCGCCGAAAGCCTGTGCGCGCCGCCAGTGCCACCGGCTGCTCTGCCGCTCTGGTACCAGAGCAAGACGGTCGAAATCATGGCCGAGTGCTTCTTTCAGCGGCCTAACGAGGAGTTGTTCTGCTCGCGTCAGAAGCGGATCACGCATGAGCGCGTCGAACGCGTGCGCGGGATCCTGCAGTCGCGCCTCGTCAACCCGCCCTCACTCGAGGAGCTCGGACGGGAAACAGGCGTGAGCCAGTTTTACCTCAGCCGGATTTTCTCCGAAGAGATGGGCATGACGATCCCGCAGTACCTGCGGCGGGTGCGAATGCTGCGCGCTGCGGAGCTATTGCGCGCCGGCCGGCATAACGTGACGGAAGCAGCCTTCGCTGTTGGTTATTCGAGCCTCGGGCACTTCAGCAAGTCGTTCTGCGAAGTGGTCGGCTGCTGCCCTGCGCTGTATCCGCACGCGAAGAACCTCGCGCCGGTTCGGTAGGTGATGCGCCCCGTGTAGCCCGGGACGCTGTCGCCGGCTGGTCACACGCGAACCGAACGCGCAAAACCTGCCGCGGACAGCGTCCGCGGCTACAACGCCAAGGTCGCTTTCCGCCGCGCGGCTAATTCAAGCCGAAGCGGACCGGCACTTCGACCGCGCATGCTACCGCCGTGAGGCCTGCGCGCGCCGGCTTAAACTCCCACCGACGCACCGCTTTGAGCGCTGCCTGGTCGAGGCGCGGAAAGCCCGAGCTGCGCTGCAATTGCACGTCTGCCGCACGGCCGTTCTCCGTCACCGCAACCTTCAGTAAGACCACGCCTTGCTCGCGCAGCTTCCGCGATTCGGCTGGGTATTGCGGCGGCGGATTACGCAGGTAGTCCGGCTTCGCCAGCGTGCGCTCGCCCGAGCCAGTTGTGCGCGCCGATGGCGTCGAAGCTGCGGCGGGCTTGGCGGCGGTTTGCGGACTCGGCTGGATAGCAGGGAGCGACGGCGCAGGTTGCGTGACGTCTACTACGGGCTCTTCGGCGCTCGCAACCTGCATGTCGGCAACAGGCTCCGCAGGCGGCGGTTCCGGAGCCGTGCTCGCGACGGCCGGCTCGACACCAGGACCGGGCGCTTCCGTTTCCACCATCAATGTGACTTCGATCTGAACGCCCGGCGCGATGCCGTATTCGGCTGCGCTCCCGCCGAAGTTCAGTGGCACGGCGGCGAGAGCGCCGTGGATCGCAACCGCGGCAAGCGCGCAAGCGGCAACGATCTTGCGCCGGATCGACGGCCGATCCTCTGCTTCGTCGCGGATGCAAACCGCGCGGCGGGTGGGCAGTTCTGCATGCTGCGTCACGTGGCAAAACTACTTCGGACGCGGCTGCCTGCTCACCGCGGGTTGCGATTCTTTGTCGCTCGGTTGCTGTGGGAGTTGCGCACCGCAACCTGCCGCCAAAAAAGCGCAACGCGCGGGAAGCTAGCGGGCAACGCGGCAATAGGGTTTGCGCACGATGAACAGCAACTCACGCCCGACGAGCGCGCTTCTTCTCGGCTTCTCCCTTTTCTCCGCAACGATCGCCACCGTCAGCGCGCAAGACGCGGTGAACCGCCTCTCCGAAGTGGTCGTGCAAGCCGAAGCGGAATCGCCGGATGAGGAGCGCGTGCAAGCTCCCTTTCTGCCCGACGTCCAGCAGACGCGAATCAACGCGGGCAAGAAGACGAGCGTGATCGACTTTGACAAAATGCCGCAGGTGCAGACGGACAACTACCGGCAGGCCTTCTCGCAGACGCCGGGCTTGCTGGTCAGCGAGCTGGTGAATCCAAGCCTGCTCAGCGTCAGCTCGCGCGGCATCGGCGATCCGCATGAAACGCAGAACCTGCTCGTGCTGAAAGACGGCATT
>DATHXZ010000334.1:0-1859 GCA_035459405.1 Chthoniobacterales bacterium | reverse complement strand
TCGATCACGTTCTTGGTCACGCAATAGAACTGGTCGTTAGGCGTGATCGGCTGAACGTCCGCGCCGCGGTACTGTTTACCGTCGTAACTGAACGTCGCCGCCTGGTAGAGCCTGCGCAGCAGAGCCGCGCCGCCGCCCGTCACCAGCAAACCAAGACCACCGAGGATCAACGCGCGGCGCGCAATCGGCGGGCTGAATTCTGTCGTTTCCGGAAGTGAGCGTGGGCGCCTCGTCAAACCCGAAAACGACAGCACCAGCGTGCGCTCAAAAGCGACGAGACAGACGAGCAGGCCGAGCAACGTCACGATACTCGCATTCCGAATCGGCAGCCCGCCAAAGTGCGTCCCGAGCACCGGCCAGAGCGCTGCCGTAAGCACTATCAGCGGCAGCAGGATGAACAAGCCGAGCGTGACCAGCAGCTGCCGAGTTCGCGAAAGATGCGCCAGAGCGAGCGCGTAAAACACACCGCCGCCGGCCCCGACAACGATCTGCCCGATGATGACCGAGCTCACGCCGAGTTGCTTCATGCGATTGTAGCCGCCGACCTTGCCCATCAGCGCGAGAAACGCATCGACCGGGAGCAACACGGAGATGCGGTCGCCAATCAGCACGAGCGGCGTTGCCAATCCAAGCGCCGCTGCCAGCAGCAACATCATGGCTGTCATCACTACACCCGCGATGGTGCCGGCCACCAACCCCGCACCGGACCGACGCCAGCGAGAGAGCGCAGGAACCGCTGAATTGGTCGCCGTCATGATTTTGTGAGTGAACGCGCCCGGCTTTATTCTTGGTGCATCCAAGCGGAGGTTACAGCCTGTATGGCCTTCGTGCGCAAGTCTCGCCTAAATTTGACAGTCCCGTGGCTGCTCTTTGCAGCTCAGCTCTTCGCTGCCGAGTCACAGCCGAGCGGAGTGAAGCGCGGCACAAGCGATCCGTACGCCGGTGATCTGTCCATCTTCGAGGGTGCGGATCGCGCCGAGAACCTCAAGATCGAGCGCGTGATGGATGAACTACGCATCAAACCCGGCACGAACGTGGCCGACATCGGCGCAGGCTCCGGTTGGTTTACGGTGCGCGCCGCGCGCCGGGTGGCGAAAGAGGACACCGTCTACGCCGTCGAGATTAACCGCGAGTATGTGCGGCACATCCGAAATCGCGCGAAGAAGGAGAAGCTGCCGAACATCCGCACCGTCCTCGCCAAAGCAGACGATCCGCTGCTGCCGGCGCGCAGTGTTGATGCCGTGCTGCTGCTGAAGACGTATCACGAGGTGGCAACGCCGATCGCGTTACTTAAGAAGCTGCGCGATGCGATGCGGCCGGGCGCGCGACTCGGCATCATCGACAAGAATGGCATCGGCACCGATCACGGCTTGAACGCCGACGTCGTAATCAAGGAAGCCGAGCAAGCGGGCTTCGCGCTCGCGGAGCAGCACGACTTCGTGAAGAGCGAAGGCGTCGATTACTTCCTGATCTTCAAAGCACGACCGTAGCACAGGCATCTTGCCTGGCGTCTCGCCCGGTGAAAGCTGTTCCGCGAGCGACACCGGGCAAGATGCCCGGTGGCCCCGCAGCCGGGACGGACTGTGCTACGGCCGCTCCGTCGCGACGCGGAACAACGTCGCAATGATGCGCGTCCCCGCCACAAACGTTCCGCGCAATGTGCCGGAGACCTTCGACTCGCCGCCGGTACGGCAGCGATGGTTCACTGGAACTTCGAGGATCCGCAGACCCGCACGCGCCACGCGCATCTGCATCTCGAGATTCCAGCCGTACGTCATCTCGCGCATGCCGAGGTTCTCGAGCGCTTCACGCCGAATGGCGCGGAACGGCGACATGTCCGTGTAGCTGCCGCCGTAGAG
>DATHXZ010000333.1:0-4152 GCA_035459405.1 Chthoniobacterales bacterium | reverse complement strand
GCGGAGCGTGTATGCCAGGCGCGCCGGGTCGTCGCCCACGCGCAGGAAATCGGCGCCACCGCACTCGCGCACGGCTCCACCGGTGCAGGCAACGATCAGGTGCGGTTCGATGTGGCGTTTCGCACGCTCGCGCCGGAGCTGCAGATTTTAACTCCGATCCGCGAACTCGCGCCGAGCCGGGTGGAGGAACGTGCGTTCCTCGCCGCGCGGGGCTTTCCATTTCCGGAGAAGGTCGAGCAATACAGCATCAACGAGGGGATGTGGGGCACGAGCATCGGTGGCAAGGAAACGCATGATTCCTGGCAGCATTTACCTGCACACGCGTATCCCGGCGGAGAGATCGACCCTTCGCGGCCGGCGAAAAGCATCGAAGTCGGGTTCGCGGCCGGTGTTCCGGTGAGCATCGACGGCAACAGTGCGAGCGCCGTCTTTGTCATCGAGCAGTTGAATCAGGTCGGCCGCAGCTACGGCGTCGGGCGTGGTATTCACCTCGGCGATACGATTCTCGGGATCAAAGGACGCGTTGGCTTCGAAGCTCCAGCCGCGCATCTGCTGATCAGCGCGCATGGCGAGCTGGAGAAACTGGTGCTCACCGGCAAGCAGATGTTTTGGAAGGAGCACCTCGGAAATCTTTACGGCGCGCTACTACATGAGGGGCAGTTCTTCGATCCGCTCTGTCGTGATCTGGAGGCATTTCTCGCGTCGGGCCAGACGGTCGTTTCCGGTGACGTTCGCATTCGGCTGATGCCCCATGCGTTTGCGATCGAAGGCGTTCGTTCCCCACACAGTTTGATGCGATCGAACATCGCTAGCTACGGAGAAGCAACGGCTCTTTGGTCCGGCGCAGAAGCCGCCGCCTACGCGAAGATATTCGGCGTCCCACAGATGCTTGCGATGAGCGCTCGCGAAGAGGAAATTTCACGCCCGTGATCCGCACCCATCTCGACAAGATCGGCTCGGTCACGCGCAACCTGCGTCTCGGCCGCCAGGTGACACTGACGGAGACGATTGAAGCGCGTCCGGGCGCGGTCGTTGTCGGGCGAATCCGCGGCGACAAGAGCGTCTACAACCAGCTCGAAGACGTGCATGGGCGGCTCAGTGTGTTGCACGACGGCGATGTGATCGTCGGCGCGCTTGGGCACCGGAACGCATTGCAAGGCTACGAAGGTGTGGTGCCGAAGTCGGTGCGAACAGGAGACGCGTTGCACCTGCTGAACGTCGGCGGGGTGATCGGCAGCGCGCTCTCCGGCAGCCCGGATGTGGGGGCACCGTTTGAGGTGGAGGTGCTCGGACAAGCGTTGTCGTTTCCGGAATTCGGCAGCCGCGTCGGGCAGCCGGCGTTCATCGACTCCGCAGCGGTGAAGGGAAAGCCGGAGGCGAAGCCAGTGCCGGTGATCTACATCGCGGGCACTTGCATGAACGCCGGCAAAACGCACGCAGCGTGTGCCCTGGTGCGTCGATTATCGCAGGAGGGATTCAAGATCGGCGGGGCGAAACTCACCGGAGTGAGCCTGCTCCGCGACATTCTTTCCATGCGGGATTACGGCGCGGACGCGGTGCTCGATTTCACTGACGCGGGCGTGGCGTGCACCGGGCCAGCCACTTCGGCGAAGATAGCACGCGTCATTCTGAGCGAGCTCGCTGCGCGCGACGTCGACCTGATCATCGCGGAAACAGGCGACGGGATCATGGGCGAGTATGGTGTGCAGACGATCCTCACCGACCCCGAGCTGCAGGCATGGGGCAAGGTGCACATTTTGTGCGCGAACGATCCGGTCGGCGTCGCTGGTGCAGTGTCGCATTTTCGCGCCGCTTTCGGTCTTGAGGTGGACGTGGTGACGGGTCCTGCGACAGACAATCGAGTCGGCACGCGGTTCGTGGAGACGCTTGGGTTGCCCGCCGCGAACGCGCGTTCAAATGCGAAACAGCTGGGTGACATCGTTTTGAGTAAGCTGCGTCCGCACGTCACAGCTGCGCATGAAAATTGACGCGGCTGTCCTCGGCGCATCCGGCTACGGCGGTGGTGAGCTGCTGCGGTGGCTTTCACAACATCCAAACGTCGCCAGCATTCGCGGCACGTCGCGCAGCTTTGCCGGACAGGCATTCGCGGAAGCGCATCCGAATTTGCGCGGGATCGTCGGTGGAAGTTTCGAGGCCAAAGTCGATTGGTCTATTTTCAGCGGCAGCCCGCAACTGGTTGTCTTCTCTGCGCTTCCGCACGGCGAGCTGGCGAAGACGCTGCACGATCTCGAGCAGGAATGGTCTGCCGCGCGCATCGGCGATCACCTGCTTTTCATCGATCTCTCGGGTGACTTCCGCATCCATGACGCCGCAGCATTCGAGAAGGCGAACGGCGTTCCGCATTCAGCACCGGAGTTTCTGAACGAATTTGTGTACGGCCTGCCGGAGTGGAATCGTGCTGCCCTCAGCGGCGCCCGGCGCATCGCGAGCCCCGGCTGTTTCGCGACCGCGCTACAACTCGGGCTCTTGCCGCTGCGGGGTATGGATGTCGGGTTCATCGCCGCGTCCGGCGTGACCGGCTCCAGCGGCAGCGGGGCGGTCGCCGCTGCAGGGACGCATCACCCGACGCGGGCGAATGATTTTCGCGCCTACAAAATCCTGACGCACCAGCACAATGCGGAGGTCGCGCTGGCCATGGCTGCGTGCGAGATCAGCGGCCACGTTTCATTTGTGGCGCACAGCGCTCCGTTCGTGCGCGGCATCTTCGCTACGCTGCAATTCCAATTGCCCGACAGCCTCGATGGCTCGGCCTTACGGCAGCGCGCGATCGAGGCATTCCGCGGGTTGCCATTCATCCGAGTGGTCGAGAGCAGCCCGCGCGTCGCCGCTGTCGCAGGCAGCAACTTCGCGGATATCAGCATTGCGTCCGACCAACGGAGCGGCGCGATGATGGTCGCTCTCGACAACCTCGGCAAAGGCATGGCCGGCCAAGCCGTGCAGTCGATGAACATCGCGCTTGGCCTGCCGGAGACGGCGGGCTTGTGGCACGCCGGTCGATACCCGGGTTAAAACCCGCCGCTGCAACCGCGCATGAGCACAAGCAGGAGGATGGTGCCGATCACCGAAACGGCGATGGAGCCGAGACAGCCGAGCCGGTTCGAAAAGAAGGCGAACACACAGCGGTATCGCAGCGCCCCTGAGCCGCAGCCGTGCGCAAACGCCGCGTGACACTGCCGCGGCTTCGTGCCACTGGTGCACGCATGAAATCGATCTTGCTCGGTTGCCTCGCGGGAATGGTTCTCGTGGCGGCGGACGTGCGCAGCCAGGAGACCTCACCCACACCCGATATGAGCCCATCACCTTCACCTTCCACCCAGAACGAAGTAGCGGTCTTCACTACCAGCGAAGGCGAAATGGTCGCCGAGTTCTGGCCGGACGTGGCGCCGAACACCGTGGAAAACTTCAAGAAGCTGGCAAAGCAGGGCTTCTACGATGGCACCGCGTTCCACCGCATCATCAAGGGGTTCATGGCGCAGGGCGGCGACCCATTGACGAAGGATCCGTCCAAGGAGGCGCGCTGGGGCACGGGTGATCCGGGCTACAAAATCAAAGCGGAGTTTAACAAAAAGCCGCACGAGCGTGGTGTGCTCTCGATGGCGCGCTCGGCTGACCCCGATTCAGCCGGTAGCCAGTTCTTCCTTTGCTTCGGCAAGGTGAGCCAGCTGGACGGGCAATACACGACCTTCGGCAGAGTCATCAAAGGCGACGAGGTGCTCGATAAGCTCGCGAACGTGCCGGTGACCTCGAGCGGCAGCGGCGAACGCAGCAAGCCGGTCAATCGCGTCGCGCTTGAGAGCGTGAAGATCGTGCCGGCTGATTCGGTGAAGTGATCTAACCGCAGAGATCGCCAAGGACGCGGAGATGTGAAGTCTCCTCAACTCTGCGCTCTCTGCGTCCTCCGCGGTTGATACAGATGGCAGGTCCGGAGAAGTCGAACGTCGCGCTAGTGCAGATGCGGTGCAGCGCCGATCCGGATGAGAATCTGGAGCGGGCGGTCGCGTTCATTCGCGGGGCCGGCACACAAGGCGCCGACATCGTCTGCCTGCCGGAGCTGTTCCGCTCACAATATTTCTGCCAATCGGAAGACCACGCGCAGTTCGCGCTCGCTGAGGAAATCCCCGGCCCGACGAC
>DATHXZ010000332.1:0-1506 GCA_035459405.1 Chthoniobacterales bacterium | reverse complement strand
ACCCTTCGCGGCGAAGCTCACGTTGCACGCGGACCATGACCTGCCGCGGCTCCATGTAATTGTAGCCGTAGATTGGCTCATCATATCTGTAGGTGCTGTAAGCCGGATCGTACCCATACGCCGGATACCAGTAACCGCGGTCCCAGTAGTAATAGCCGCCGCCGAACAGTGCGAAGCGGCTGTAACGGCTGCGCCACCACTCGCGATCGCGCCGCTCGCGGAAGCGGTAACGCTGCGCCTCGTCGTACGACCACGCGTAGTTGCGGGGCCCGCGGCGCTCAATGTTGCGCTGACGGAACTCGCGTGGACGGACTTCCGCGTTCACTTCAGGACCGACAGCGGGCTGCACCGCAACCTGCGGCTGCGACTCGCGGTCGACACGCGGAGCGACCTGCTCGCGGATGCGGGCATTCCGTAGCTCATCGCGGCGTTCGTCGCGGAACGCCTCGCGAATCTCTTGGCGACCACGCTGCTCATCGCGCCGTTTGACCATTCGCTCGATCTTCTCGGCGCGTTTCTCAGCCTTCCGGCGTTCCTTCTCTTCCTTATCTTTCGGCTTCGCGTCGGCGATGAATGGCATCGCGAGTCCGAAGCACAATGTGAGTGCGAGTGTCTTTTTCATAAGGTGTTTGGATTCGTTAGACCATTGCCGCAGCGGCCTTATTCACGTTAATCCAAGCCGAGCGACAACAGGGTCCGCTGGTCGACTTCGCCCGTCATGGGCAGACCATTGTCCGCCTGATAATTCAGCAGCGCCTGCCGCGTCACCGGACCGTAGGTGCCATCCACCGCGGCGTTGTAATAGCCGCGCTGTTGCAGCTGGGTCTGCACGATTGCGAGGACCTGGCCCGGCGGCAGACCGTTGTAGGAGTAGATCGGCGCGTTGTAAACGTAGCTGCTGTACGACGGATGATAACCATAGGCCGGAAACCAGTAGCCGCGGTTCCAGTAGTAATACCCGCCGCCGAAGAGAACGAAACGATTGTAATTGCGCCGGTACCACTCGCGGTCGTGCCAGCGGCGATGCTTGCGATCGAAATCAGGATCGCCCTCGTGTCGCTCGTGGAACTTGCGATGCCTATCGCTGCGGTTGCGTCGGTGGCTTTCCCGCTGATCAGCACCGGGCGCCGTGGCAGCGCCGGTCTGGTTCTCAACACCCGCACCGGGCGCGGTCACCGCACCCGTCTGGCTGTCGACAGTCGCACCGGGCAGAACTTGAACATCGCCCCTGCGATTGCGCCGTTCACGATTGCGGTTCACCAATTCGCGAATGCGAGCAACGCGATCAGCATCGCGCGTTGCGACACGCGGCCTGGAGGCGATCGGCGCTTGCACCGATTGCTCCGCAGAAGCCGTATTCTCTACGCGCGCCGGCGTACCGGATCCGCTATCGAATCGCGGCTGGTTGTGAACACGCGAGCGGATCGCCTGGTTCATGTCGGGATTCATCATGCGGCTGGAGCGGGCAACACCCTCCGGCCGAAATGACCGCTGCTGCCGCGCATT
>DATHXZ010000331.1:0-6047 GCA_035459405.1 Chthoniobacterales bacterium | reverse complement strand
TCGTGAGCGTAGGCGAAGGATCTGCCGTTAGCGTGGGAGCCGTCGCCAGATCCCTGGCCGTGTGCGCGGCTCAGGACGGCCGGCTTGAACCTCCGCTCACGTGAAGGCGAAAGCACCGCCTGTAAAAACTTGCCCGTATGGCTGCGCTCTACCTTTGCGACGTCCTCCGGTGTGCCCGCTGCAACAAGGCAGCCCCCCTCATCACCGGCTTCCGGCCCGAGATCGAGAACCCAGTCGGCGCATTTGATTACCTCCAGATTGTGCTCGATGACCACGATCGTGTTGCCAGCGTCGACGAGTCGCTGAAACACGTTCACGAGCAGCGCCACGTCGTCGAAGTGCAGTCCTGTGGTCGGCTCATCGAAAATGAAAAGCTTTCCGCGCGACGAGTCACCGTTCTCGCCGACCGCATGATCGCCAAGGTGCGCGACGAGCTTCAGTCGCTGGGATTCGCCGCCCGAGAGCGTGTTCAGTGGCTGGCCTAATCGGATGTAGCCGAGCCCGACTTCATCGAGCACGTCGAGGCGGTCGCCCAGCTTCTCGGATTCACCGATCTGCGCGAAGAACTGAATCGCTTCGCTGACGGTGAGATCGAGCACGTCGTGAATCGACTTGCCCTCGAGTTTCACTTTCAGCACGTGGGGCTGAAAGCGGCGGCCTTCGCACTCCGCGCAGCGCACGAAGAGATCGCTCAGGAATTGCATCTCGATCTTCTCGAAGCCGGTGCCGCAACAACGCTCGCAGCGACCGCTGCCGGAGTTGAACGAGAACGCGCTCGCGGTGAGGCCTTGCGCCTGCGCCTCCGGCAACGCTGCGAAGAGCTCGCGCACACGATCGTAAAGCCCGAGGTAAAGAATCGGCGTGGAACGCGGTGTGCGGGCAAGCTGCGATTGATCGACCATCACCACCTCGCCAACGCGATGCGCGCCCGTAACGGACTTGCACGCGCCGGGCTCCTGTTCGGTCGGCTGACCTTTGGCCCGCAGGAGATTGCGATAGAGAACTTCGTGGATCAGCGTCGATTTGCCGGAACCCGACACACCGGTGACGCAGGTGAAGACGGCGAGTGGAATGTCGACGTCCACCTTCTTGAGATTGTGCTCGTGCGCGGCGGTGATCTTTAGTGCAGCGGTGGACTTGCGGCGCGTATTCGGAACGGGAATGCGCTTCCTGCCGCTGAGGTAATCGGCCGTGAGGGAGCGTTGTAGGGCGACCGCTTCGGTTGCCCTCGATCCGCGACTGGGCAGGCGGAGCGCCTGCCCTACAAATTCCTCCAGCGCGCCGCTGAAGACCAGCTCGCCGCCCTGCTCGCCGCGATCGGGGCCGATGTCGATCAGGTGATCGGCCGAGCGGATGATTGCTTCCTCGTGTTCGACGACGAGCAGTGTGTTGCCTTTGTCGCGCAGATCGTGAATGACGCGGATGAGTCGGCCGACATCGCGCGGGTGCAGGCCGACGCTCGGCTCGTCCATGACGAAAAGCGTGTTCACGAGCGATGCACCGAGGCAGGTCGTGAGGTTGACCCGTTGCACTTCGCCGCCGCTCAATGTGCGCGTCGAACGATCGAGCGTGAGATATCCGAGCCCGACGTTGCAGAGATACGTCAGGCGCGTGACGACCTCGCGCCGCAGCATCTCGGCGGTCGAGTCGTTAGGCGGAAGCGCTATGCTCGCAAGCAGATCGCGCGTGCGGCAGATCGGCATCGCACCGATGTCCGGCAATCTCAGGGCGGTCTCGAACCACTTGCCGTCCGTTTCGGACGGTGGCGGCGTGACGATGCGGTAGTTCAGCGCGTCGGGCTGGAAGCGGCCGCCGTTGCACGTCGGACAGGTGGTGTAGGCGCGATAGCGGCTGAGCAGCACGCGCACGTGCATTTTGTACGTCTTGCTCTCCAGCCACTTAAAGAATCCGCGCACGCCGTACCAGCGGTCACTCTCGTAATCATCCTCCGTGTCCTCGCCGCTGCGTTTCTCGCCGTTGATGACGAAGTCCTGGTCGGCTTTCGGCAGGTCTTCGAACGGGCATTGCACATCGATGTCCTCGCGCGCGCAGGCGCGGAGCAGATCTTTCTGTGATTCGCCCATCTCCTCGCCGCGGAAGACGCGCACGGCGCCGGCTGAAATTGAGACGGAGCGATCGGGAATCGCGCGGTTCAGGTCGATGCCGATCGTGCGGCCGAATCCGCGGCAGTCCGGGCACGCGCCGAGCGGGCTGTTAAAGCTGAACAGGCCTGGCGTTGGCGGGCGGATGTCGAGATCGCAATGCGCGCAGTGCCAGCCGGTCGAGTATGGATGTTGAGAGTTTGTAGTTGAGAGTTGAGAGCCGTCGCTCGGTAGCTCGATCACGTTGACCTTGCCTTTACCGAAGCGAAGTCCGGTCTCGATCGCTTCGACGAGGCGGGAGCGGTTCTCTTCCGCGACGATGATGCGATCCTGGATGACCTGCACGCGCGCGCCGAGTCGCGCCACCGGCTGGTCGGTGTCCGCGCGGACCACTTCGCCATTCAGCCAGACGCGAAGGTATCCCTGCTGCTGGAGGAATTGAAAGAAATCGCGCGGCTCGGTCTTTGCGGGAACGGCGACCCAGAAGGTGATTAGCACCGTAGCGCCCGGACATGCGGAAGCATGTCCCTCCGGAGGGACGTGCTTCTGCACGTCCGGGCCGAACTGCCGAATGACGTCATCACCGATCCACTTTGCGGTCTCGGGCCTGATCTCGCGCTCGCAGCTCGGGCAAAACGCGCGCGCGACTCGCGGCCACAACAACTTCACGTAATCGTTGATCTCGGTCATCGTGCCGACGGTCGACCTCGATGATTTTACCGGGTTCGCCTGCTCGATCGCGATGGCTGGCGGAATGCCGCGAATTTCGTCGACGCGCGGCTTGTCCATGCGGTCGAGGAATTGCCGCATGTACGGGCTGAAGGTCTCGACGTAACGCCGCTGCCCTTCCGCGTAGATCGTCTCGAAGGCGAGGCTCGATTTGCCGCTGCCGCTCGGGCCGGTGATGACGGTCAGCTTGCCGAGCGGGAGATCAAGATCGATCCCCTTCAGGTTATTCTGGCGCGCGCCGCGAATCTCCACGCAGCCGCGATCAGCGGGCGCGGTAACGCACTGATCTTCGGTCTTCGCGGAAGCCACCGGAGATTATCCGGGAGGCGAGTCGCCTGTGCAAACTGTAGCCGCTTCCCTGTGGCAAGCGCGGCGTTCGACGCATCGACGCACAGCTCGCGGCGCCGCAGGGCGACGGCTACAGGCTATGAGGCGAAACGAGCGGCGATTTTGTCGCGCTGCGCGCTCAACTCGGACGGCATGAAGCGGTCGATTTTGTCGAAGAATTCCTGCTGGCCGGCGATCTCTTTCTTCCACTCGTCAGGTTTGATCGCGAAAAGCTCGCGCATCGTTTCTCGGGTGATGTCGAGTCCTTCGAGATCGAAATCCTCCGGGCGCGGAATGTAGCCGATTTGTGTTTCAGCGGCGCCACCGTGGCCTTCGCAACGATCGATCATCCACTTCAGGACGCGCATGTTTTCGCCAAATCCGGGCCAGAGATAGCTCCCGTCGGCGCCTTTGCGGAACCAGTTCACGTGAAAGATCAGCGGCGGGTTCTTGAGACGCGGGCCGATCTTGAGCCAGTGCTTGAAGTATTCGCCCATGTTGTAGCCGCAGAAGGGCAACATCGCCATGGGATCGCGGCGCACCTGCCCGATGGCGCCGACTGCAGCAGCGGTCATCTCGGACGCCATCATTGCGCCGACGTAGGTGCCATGCTCCCAGTCGAACGTTTGGAAAACCAGCGGCATCGTGTCGCTGCGGCGGCCGCCGAAAATAATCGCGCTGATCGGCACGCCCGTGCCTTTCTCGACATCACGATCGAGCACCGGGTTGTTCCACTGCGAAACGGCGAAGCGGCTGTTTGGATGCGCGGCTTTGTCCTTGGACTCGGGCGTCCAGTCATTGCCCCGCCAGTCGATCGCGTGCGCGGGCGGCGGGCCATCTTTGCCTTCCCACCAGACATCATTGTCGTCGGTTTGGGCGACGTTCGTGTAGATCGTGTTGCGCTGAATCGATCTCATCGCATTCGGGTTCGACTTGAAGCTCGTGCCGGGCACCACGCCGAAGTAGCCGTTCTCAGGATTGACCGCGTAGAGCCGCCCGTCCTCGCCAATCTGCATCCAGGCGATGTCATCGCCGATCGTGGTGATCTTCCAGCCGTTGAAGCGCTCCGGCGGGATCATCATCGCGAAGTTGGTCTTACCGCAAGCGCTCGGGAATGCCGCTGCCACGTAGTGTTTGTTCCCCTCGGGCGACTCGACTCCAAGGATCAGCATGTGCTCGGCGAGCCACCCTTGCTGACGCGCGAGATAGGAGCCGATACGCAACGCGAGGCACTTCTTGCTCAGCAGCACGTTACCACCGTAACCGGACCCTACTGAGATGATGGCGTTATCCTGCGGGAAATGGCAGATCAGCCGGCGCTCGGGATTCACATCGAGGAGCGAATGCACGCCCCGGTTCCACTCGCCATCCTCGCCCGACTCGAGCCGCTTCACCGCGAGCGAACCCATCCGCGTCATGATGCGCATGCTGAGCACGACGTAGAGAGAATCCGTGATCTCGAACCCGACCTTCGCGAGCGGCGAATCCGGCGGGCCCATGATGTATGGAATGACGAACATCGTGCGGCCGCGCATCGCGCCTTTCAGCATCTGATTCAGCTGCTGGTAGGTCTCGGCGGGTTCGCGCCAGTTGTTCGTCGGGCCGGCTTCGTCCTGCGTCGGTGTGCAGATGAGCGTGAACTGCTCGACCCGTGCGACATCGTTCGGATTCGAGCGATGCAGATAGGAGCCCGGCAGCTTCTCATCGTTCAGCTTCATCACCACGCCGAGCCGCTGCGCTTCCTCGAGGAGATACGCGTATTCCTCCTCCGAGCCGTCGCACCAGAAGATGTTTTCCGGCTGCGCCAGGCGCACGACTTCCTGCACCCAATCCAGCACTTCCTGGTGCGTCGGTTGATTGTCTCCAAGTCCGCTCGGTGGATGAATGGCAGGGGCGAGATTTTCCATGGCGTTGCGTGCTGACGAGTGCGCCGGGCGCGTAGGGAATCGTAACTTTGGCCGCTCCGCCGCGTTCTCCAAGCTAAAATTCGTAATCACGCCCGCTACGGACGAACGCCGCTTGCGCTCGCGAACTCCGCGCCGATTATTCCTGCATGTTTGGCGTCACCACCTCGGATGATGACCAGCCGGTGACGTGGGTCGGCAACTACCCTGTGCACGTCACCACGCTGCTCGTGGGCGTGCATTCCATTTGCGCCGTCCTGGCCTGTTTCATGAGCGCGTTCGGGCTCGGCGGAATCCTAGGCCTGCTGATGTTCGACAGCGCGCAGGCTTTAAGCGGCGCCGTGTGGCAGATCGGCACCTACGCGTTCGTCCATCCGCCGTCCGGTCTGCTGTGGTTCGCGATCGAGATGTACATGCTGTTCATGTTCGGCCGCGAGGTGGAGAAGTTCATCGGACGCCGACCGTTCATCGTGCTGTACGCGCTGCTCCTCCTAGCGCCCACGCTGCTCCTCAGTGGATGGGGACTCTGGGAACGCACCGCGATCGGCGGCTCGTCGTCGCTGCATTTCGGCATCTTTGTGGCGTTCGCGACGATCTATCCGCGGGTGGAGATGCTCCTGCGCATCCAGGTGAAATGGGTCGCGCTCGCGCTTGGTGCAATCCTGACGCTGCAACTGCTCGCCGGCCACGCATGGTCGCAGCTCGCCATTCTGTGGCTGAGCATCGGCGGCGCCTTCCTGTTCATCCGCATGCGCGGAGCGGGTGCAGAGCTCGACTGGTGGAGCAACCTGAAGGAAAAACTCCAGCCCAAGCCGAAGTTCAAAGTGGTGCCGAAGCCGGCGGCGCGCCGCGTCGTTGAGCCCGAAGACGTGCACGTCTCGATCGATCCGCTGCTCGAGAAAATCTCAAAGCACGGCATCAACAGCCTTACCGCGAGCGAGCGCCGCGCGCTTGACCGCGCGCGCAATCAGCTGCTGAACAAATC
>DATHXZ010000330.1:0-3016 GCA_035459405.1 Chthoniobacterales bacterium | reverse complement strand
TTCGTGCCCGAGCAGCGTCGCGGTTCGGGCTTCGAGTGCTTCGCGATGCAGCGTGAAGTTAATGAACCCAGCGCCGGCGATCTGCGGCGCTTCGGCAAGATCGGCGACGTTGAGGTTCTCGATGATCTTCTGCGCTAGGGCGCGCGGATTTTCGCCGCGCTGCTTCGCCAGCACCAGTGCAGCGTTCGTCTGGTAATCGCCGAACCGCGGATCAGTCGCAGGCGTGACATCGGCCGCCTGCGGTAGATCCACAGCCGCCAATGCGTCGGCTAGTTTTCGCGCGAGGCGCGCTTGGAAGGTGTCCATCGCCGCCCCGCCCTACTTCTGTGGGCGGTCGCGGAAGATCGCGAGAATTTCATCGGCCGAGCCGGCGTTGGCGAGGCTCTCGCGCGTGGCGCGGTCGTTCAGGAATTTCGCGATCGAAGCCAATGTGCGGAGGTGCGTTTGAAATTGATTTTTCGGCACCACAAAAAGGACGACAAATTTAACCGGCGCATTATCCAGCGCGTCGAACTCGATGCCTTTCGACGAACGCCCAAAGGACGCGACCACCTGATCGATGCGATCCGACGATGCATGCGGAATGGCAATGCCGAAGCCGATCCCGGTGCTCATCGTTTCCTCGCGTTGTTTCAACGCGGCGAGAATGCTCTCGCGATCAGCCTCTTTGATTCGCCCCAGCCGCACGAGAAGGTCGATCAACTCCACGATGGCGGGCCAGCGCTCGGCGGCCTGCATCTCGGGAATGATCTGCTCGGCAGATAAAAGGCTGGCTAACGACATGCGGCTCCCGATTCAGGGAGCGGCAGCTTACTGGCGGCCTTTTCGATGACAAGCGTGATTTGCCTCGGTGAAGCTCGCATTCGGGTCTTTGCTGAGAATCTCTGCCGGCCGCAATGTCGACAGCGCAACGTGGCGACGAAGCGGGCTGCCGAACCGAATTTCAAACATGAATGCTCCAGAACCGAATGGCGCGCTGATCGCGTGGCGGGCACCGAAAGGGTTTTCAACGTTGCTGCTCGTCGGGGGCGTCGTTTCGGGGACGGCTGCAAGCGTTCCGAAAACTCACCGCGATCACGGTCCGAGGTGACCCCGAGCGTTGAGTTAAAGGCAGCTGCCGAGTGGCAACGGGAGTCCATCCTGAAAACGGCGGAGGCGCTGCGGCGCGAAAAGCAGTCCCAGCAGCCATCGCCGTCAGTGTGCACGGCCACGACCAGGCCTGCGTCGGGGCCGTGATGAGCCCCGGGATTTTCTCGCGTGATGCGTGTTTGCTCAAGTCCGACACGGTGCCTCCCGGCGATACATGAATGCCCCCTCGGTTGATCGACCGAGTACCTCTTATGAAAACACCTCACCTGCACGGTTCTGTTCTGCCTCTTGGCCGCTGTGCTCTATTGCTGCTGCTTGTGAGCGCGACAACGCTGTACGCGGTTGCACCGGAGCCACCGAATCTCGGATCAGGCCTGGCTAACGTGATCGCACGCGATCTCGCGGCCAAGGCGGGGCTTCCGTTCGATGCGCCGGGAACCGGTTCGGCGGTCGATCTTGGCGATCGCGCGATCCGCGACTCGCAGGGTCGTATCCTCGTTACGATCTTCCTGAAGGCGGCGGGTGAACGCGCGGCCGTTCTTGGCTTGCCAGGGCTGCAGTTGAAGGCCGAAGACTTGAGCTACCAGGGCGGGGCGTTGGAAGCTTACGTGCCGGCAGAGCAGGTGTTTACGCTGGCGCGTCTGCCGGGCGTCTCGGCGGTTCATCTGGTGGTGGCACCCGTGTTCGACGTCGGTGCTACGACCACAGCCGGCGTCGTGCAACATCGCGTGGACAAGATCGCGAACCAGGCTGTGAGCCCGATTACCGGTATCACCGGGAGAGGGATCACCGTCGGTGTGATGTCGGACTCGTTCGACACTTCAGCGAGGACGGCTGATGGCACGCCGCCGTTGACGCGCGCTGCCGAGGACGTGGCGACGGGCGACTTGCCCGGGCCAGGAAACCCAAACCAGAGCGAGCCGGTGCGCGTGCTCGAAGATCTCGACGCGGGAGAAGGCACCGACGAGGGCCGCGCCATGTGCCAGATCATTCACGATATGGCGCCGAGGGCGAGGATCGCGTATGCGACGGCGTTCGGCGGAGAAGTTTCCTTCGCCAACAACATCCGCCGGCTTGCCGCTCCGGTGACCAATAACACAGCAACAACGGGCGCCGGCGCGCAGGTGATCGTCGACGACGTGATCAACTTGTCTGAAGGAATGTTCCAGGACACGATCGTTTCCCGTGCGGTCGATCAGGTCGCTGCCCAAGGCGTGGCGTATTTTTCGTCCGCCGGGAATCGTCCGACGACGCAGGGCTACTTCTCAGATTTCCGTCCCGTGGCGAACGGCACTGGCGCGAGGGCGGACACGAACACTGCGCTGGCCAACACGAACATCAACCTCACAGGGGTAAGACCCGAGCTGTATGCCGGCGGGTTCCATAATTTCAATCCGGCCACGGGCCAGCAGGATGTCGCGCAGACGATCCTGATCGGCACCTCAGCGATCTTCGATTTCCAGTGGGATGACCCGTACGACGTCAGCCCGATTGAAGTTGGCGCGGTGATCGCGAGCACGAGGGGGACCGTGGCGCTCGATCCGACGGACGGCAACGGCACGACGACGGTGAACTACACATTCACAGGGATCGCAAACCAGCGGGTGCGGATTTTTGCCGATAGCGACGGCACGCCCACCGGGAATCCCGACGTGACGATCACACTGCGCGATTCTGCCGGGAATCTGATCGCGTTCGAGGACTCGGGCACGAGCCCCGATAGCTTGATCACATTCCTGCTCAAGGACGACACCTACACCGTGCAAATCGGCGGGTTTGACGCCACGCCGGCGACGCCCGGCGGTGAGTCGCTCGGCGGCATCGTCTCGGATGTGCGCAACGCGAGTGGCGCGCCGCTTGTCTCGACCGACTTCAACGTGCTGTTATTCAGGCGCGATGGGTCGTTCATCGGTGCGCTGGGTGAAAA
>DATHXZ010000329.1:0-8005 GCA_035459405.1 Chthoniobacterales bacterium | reverse complement strand
GGTCGCGGCCAGGAGGCAGTGAGCGCGGCGTGTGGCTTGTCTCTGCAGAAAGGCGACATCTTCGCGCCGTTGATTCGCGACCAGGCGGGACGCGCTGCGTTCGGCGAGCCGATCGTCGACGTCGTGCGCACATATCTCGGCGCCAGGACTGGACCGATGCGCGGTCGCGACGGCAATATTCATCGTGGTCGTCCGCGCAATGGCCAGCTCGCCATGATCAGCCATCTCGGCGCGATGATTCCGGTGGTCGTCGGCACATTAATGGCGAAGCGGTGGCGCGGAGAGAAAAACTTCGTCGGTTTGTCCACTATCGGTGAAGGCGGCATGCAGACGGGCGCCAGCCACGAAGGGATCAACATCGCCGCCGTCGAAAAGGTGCCGTTCGTTCTCGTGGCTACGAACAACCGCTTCGCCTACTCCACGCCGAACGACCGCGAATTTCGCTGTGCCGATCTCGTCGATCGAGCAGCGGGCTACGGCTACGAGGGGCACACGCTCGACGGGACCGATCTCACCGCATGCTTGACGGTCATCGGCGATGCAGTTGAGCGCGCGCGTGCAGGTGGTCCGCCGCAGCTCGTAGTTGCGCACGTGCTGCGCCTTGCCGGGCATGGCGAGCACGACGACGCGAGCTACGTTCCGCCGGAAATGCGCGGTGAATCGTTTGCGCGCGATTCTGTAAAGGTCGCGGAAGAGCTGATCCGCGAGCAGGAGCTGATGACGAGTGAAGAGCTCGCGCAGCTGCGAGGGGAGCTCGTGGCTGAGGTGAACGAAGCCGTCAATACTGCGCAACGCGAAGCGGCGCCGTTGGCGAGCGAAGAAGATTGGGCGCCAATGTCGCGGCGCGACCTGGTGGACCAGTTCTCGTGAGCGTCACTTATCTCGAGGCGATCCGGGAAGCGCAGGCGCGGCTGTTGCGAGAAGACGAACGCGTCTTCATCTACGGTCAGGACATTGCGGGTAAGTTTGGCGGCGCATTCAAGGCGACGAAAGGTTTGCCTGAGCAATATCCAGGGCGCGTATTGAACACGCCGATCAGCGAGGACGCGATGGCCGGCACTGCCATCGGCGCAGCGATCGAAGGCATGCGGCCAATCGTCGAGATGCAATTCGCAGATTTCTCAAGCATCGCGCTCAACCAGCTCCTGAACAACGCCGGCACGCACTACTACCGGACGAACATTCCGGTTCCGATCACCGTGCGATTGCCATCCGGTGGCACCAAGGGGAGCGGGCCGTTCCACAGCCAGAGCATGGAAGGGCTCTACGCGCATTACCCCGGGCTGGTGGTTGTCACGCCGGCGACGGTCGAGGACGCCTACTCGATGTTGATCGAGGCGGTTGCCATCGATGACCCGGTAATCTACTGCGAGCACAAGTATCTCTACTACCACCTCAAAGCCGACGCGCTCCCGACCGAGAACCTGCCGATCGGCAAAGCGCGCATCGTCCGGCCTGGGCGCGACCTTACGATCGTGACCTACAGCGCAATGGTGCATGAGGCGCTCGCGGTCGCGCAGGATTTCAGTGCAGACGGCTTCGAGATCGAAGTCGTCGATCTCCGCAGCGTGAAGCCACTCGACACGGCGACGGTGCTCGCGTCGGTGGCCCGCACGGGCAAGTTGCTGTGTGTGGGTGAAGCGTTCCCGTGGGGAGGTGTGACGGCGGAAGTGATCGCGCGCGTCGCTGCCGAAGGCTTCCACCTGCTCGATGCCGCTCCGCAGCGGGTGAACGCGAAGGACACGCCGATCCCCTACCACCCGAATCTCTGGTCGGAACACCGGCCTAACAAGTCATCGATCGCGGCGAAAGCGCGCCAGATTCTGGCGGAGTAACTTTATGCCTCAAGTTCCAATCACGATGCCGCAGCTCGGCGAATCGATGGCCGAAGCCACGATCGTCACGATCCATGTGCAGCCGGGCGATCAGGTAAAAGCCGACCAGGAGATCATTGAAGTCGAGACCGACAAGGCGGTCATGGGCGTGACCACGCCGTGCGCCGGAGCGATCGCGAAGATCGACGTCGAGGTAAAGGGCACCTATGTCGTCGGCGCAGTCCTCGGCTACGTGGAGGCGAGTGAGGAGGATGCCGCGCGCTTGCTGAAAAATGCGCCCGAGCAGCCACAGGGCTCCGTCGACAAAGAGGTTCCTGGCCGCCAGGAGGCAACATCCGAGCCGGTGCAGAGCGGCAACGGCTCAGGTTCGCATTTCCGTGTCGAAGACTCCGACGCGCTGCCGAGTGTGGCTGCTGGTTCGCATTTCCAAGTCGATCAGTCTGGAGTGCTTCCGGTGCCCGCCAGCGCAAAAGGCGCAGGTTATTTTTCGCCCCGCGTGCGCGCACGAATGGCGGAGCTGCAATTGACGCAAGCCGACCTCGCGGGCATTGCGGGCTCTGGTAGCGCCGGCCGCGTGACCATTAAAGATCTCGAGAGTTTCCTCGACAGCATCGAAACGCAATCAGCCGAGAAGCCGAGCGCCATCCGCACCGGTGTCGCCGACGCCATGCGGCGGAGCTGGACGCGTCCGCTGGCGACCGTCGGGCTTTCTGTTTCGCTCGATCCGGTTCTGCAAGATCGTAAGAGCCGTGATCCGAAGCCAGGGCCGGCGTTGTATGCGTTACGTGCGCTTGCTCTCGCGCTAGCGGAATTGCCGACGGCGGCTGCGCGGCTGATTGGTGGACGTGCGATTCAATCCCGTTCAATCGACATCGGGGTCGCCGTCGAAGCGCAGGACGGCATCATGGTCCCAGTGATCCGCAGCGCTGACAAAACCTCGCTGGGCGAGTTAACGAAACAATACGGCGAGCTCGTCGAGCTCGCGCGCAAACGCCGCGTCACAGCGGAGATGACGTCGGGCGGGATCGCTTCCGTGTCGAACTTCGGCACGTTTGGCCTCGATTGGGGGACGCCGATTCCGCTGCCGGATCAGACGCTGCTGCTGGGTCTCGGCGCGGGCAAAAAAGCGCCGATCTGGAGCGATGAGAAGGAGCAGTTTGTGCCGGTCACGCAAGCCGAGCTGACGTTAAGCTTCGATCACCGAAGCCTTGATGGCGGTGGGGCCGGCCGTTTGCTGCAGCGCGTCGCGCAGCTACTCGCCGACCCCGCGAAGCTGTAGAGGCGGCCTTTCATCGCCCGCCGACGCGGAAGGGCTTCGGGCGAGCACGCCCGCCTCTACTCCGGTTGCACGATGAGGCGGCGCCTTTACGTTTCATCTGGCATGAACTCTGTGGCGTCGATCGACCCGAACATCACGATGCGCGAGCTGCTCGAGCAGTTCCCGGGCGCACAGCGTGCCATGTTCCGGAAGTACCACATCGGCGGCTGCAGCAGCTGTGGCTTCAATGCCGACGAGACGCTGGCCGGCGTCTGCGCGCGTAACGAAAACGTCGACGTGGATGATGCGATCGATCACATCATTGCCAGCGACGCCGCCGACCGCGCGATGCAGATCGAGCCGCGCGATCTCGCCGAGCGGGTTGCATCCGGCGAGAAGATCAACCTGCTCGACGTGCGCACACGCGAAGAGTTCGACGCCGTGAAGTTACCGAACGCGCAGCTCTTCACGCAGGAACTGATGCAGCAGATCCTTGCGGACTGGTCACGCGGAGACCTGCTCGTCATTTACGATCATCAGGGACAACGCAGCATGGATGCGGCCGCGTATTTCCAAGGCCACGGTTTCACAAACGTGAAGAGCCTCCGAGGCGGCATTGACGCGTATAGCGCCGAGGTGGATTCAGCGCTCCCCCGCTACCAGCTGGAGCACGCATGAGCGAAGACCTGGAAGCGAAGATCGAAGCTGCGGTGAAGAATCCGCGGAATCTGGGCGAGATGGAGAACGCCGACGCCGTCGGGACCGTGGGCAGCCCGGATTGCGGCGACATGCTGCGCATGTGGATCAAGTTCAAGGAGGAGAACGGCCGGAAGATCATCGATCGCGCGAGCTTTCAATCGTTCGGCTGCCAGACGGCGATCGCGGTGGCGAGCGTTGCGACGGAGTTGCTGGCCGGCAAAACGGTGGACGAAGCGAAAAGTATGTCCGGTGAAGAACTGGCGGCGCCGCTCGGCGCGCTGCCGCCAGTGCGGATTCATTGCGCGCAGCTCGTGGAAGGCGCGCTGCGGAATGCGTTGTCAGGCGACAAGCAATCCGCGCCTGAGCAGAAGCCCGCGGCGACGTCGCCGACACTGATGGATCAACTCGCCGCCGGAACTGGCGCGAAGGTGAAGATTGTGATGAACAGCTGACGGAAAACATGTACGAAAACACAGAATTCACATTGAGCCGCGACACGGAAGCCATCCAGATTCCGAGCGGCAACAAAACGATGATCCCCGCCGGTACACAGGGGGTCATCACCCAGACGCTCGGCGGCAGTTACACGATCGCCACTTACCAAGGACTCGCCCGCATCGCGGAGAAAGATCTCGACTCGCTCGGCATCGAGAAGCCGCAGCAGGAAACGAACGGCGCCCGCGCGGCGAGTGGAACGCCAGGCGAGGTAAATGAAGAGGCGGTCTGGGACCAGCTGAAGCAGTGCTACGATCCGGAAATTCCGGTCAACATCGTCGATCTCGGCCTGGTCTACGATTGCCAGCTGCACAAGAGCGAGAATGGCGGCACGCGGGTCGACGTGAAGATGACGCTGACGGCGCCGGGCTGCGGCATGGGGCCCGCGATCGCACACGACGCGCAGACAAAAATCCTCAGCATCAATGGTGTTGATGAAGCCGAAGTGCAGCTCGTCTGGGATCCGCCGTGGAACCAGAACATGATCAGTGAAGCCGGGCGCATGAAGCTCGGCATGATCTAACGGCCGCGATGGCAGACGCGAATGACGAGCGGCCACGCTCGCTTCGCGTCGACGGTGTTTCTGACAAGCGCATTCAGCACGCGTGCATCGCAGTGCTTGCCTACGCCGGCTTGCGCGCGCTAAGCGCGATCGTCGGCGCGCTTCAGCAGCCCGACATCGCGGTCTGGTTCCTCATCGACTTCGTTGTCGTTGCCATCGTGCTCGGCGCGCTCGCTTTCGCTATCTTCAAGAGGAGCCGCATCGCCGTCGTGCTGGCGATCGTCTACATCGTGGCGACTCAGCTCTACGTCTGGTTTGGCTTGGGATCGGCGACTGGGACGATTGTTTCAGTCATCGTGACCGGCTTTCTGTTGCGCGGCGGCAGACGCGTTTTCGAGACCCACCGCGAGCGGGGCGACAGCGTTGCTGCAGCGGAACCCGAAGCACCTTGACAGGTCGACTCTCACTTCTAAAGTCGGAGTCCCCGTCCGTGCGGACGAACCCTCAACGCCATGCCTTCGACTCAAATCATTCTCACGGAAAACATCCCCGGCCTCGGTGCTGAGGCAGATGTGGTAAAGGTGCGCCGCGGGTTCGCGCGCAATTTCCTTCTCCCGCAGGGCAAAGCCTATGAGGTGACTCCCGCCAGCATGCGCAAGCTCGACATGCTGAAGGCAAAGCGCGCCGAGCGTGAGGCGAAAGAGCTGAACGAAGCAGAAGAGATCGCGCGCCGCATCGGCAAGTCGAAAATGGTCTTCACACTTGAGACGGGCGAGAGCGGCAAAGCTTTCGGTTCAGTGACGGCGAACGACATTGCCATGCGCCTGAAGAACGAAGTCGGCGCCGAAGTCGAGCGTCACCGCATCGTGCTGGAGCACCCGATCAAATCGACGGGCGAACATGAAATTTCGATCAAGCTGCACGCTGATGTCACGGCGACCATGAAGTTCACCGTCAAGTCAGCCAACGAGCCCAAGCCGGAAGCCGAAGAGGCTCCGGAAGCAGGCACACGCGCCCGCTCTGCCCGCCCGACACGCGACAGAAGATAGCGAATGCCGAGAGATCCCCAAGGGTCGGAGAAACCCGGGGAGCCTCGCAGGACCGCCCGTGATGGAAACGGAAACGGTCGAGGCTCGGCTGACAGGAACGGCGGAAGAGTTACTAACACTCCGCTAACAGGTTCCGCGCAGGAAATTCACCGCACGCTGCCCCACAGCGTGGAAGCCGAGCAGGGCGTGCTCGGTTCAATGCTCATCTCGCCGCGCGACATCATCGCCGAGTGCGTCGAGCGGATCACGGACGAGTATTTCTACGTTCCCGCGCACCAGACGATCTACACGGTTCTCGTGGAGCTGTGGAATGCCGGCGCCGGGATTGATCTGATCACCTTCACGCAGACGCTGCGCGATCGGAATCTCCTCGAGACGGTTGGCGGCGCGGCGTTCGTCACGAGCCTGTACACGTTCGTGCCGACGGCCGCGAACGTGATGTACTATCTCGAGATCGTTCGCGAGAAGTTCGTGCTCCGGCAGATAATCGCGGCATGCACCGAGAGCGTGCGGCGCGCCTACGAGGAGCAGGACGAGGTCAACAACCTGCTCGATGAGGTTGAGCAGAAGGTCTTCGCGGTCGGCGAAGATCGCTTCAAAGGACAGATGCCCGGGATGAAGGAACAGGTGATGGGCGCACTCGAATCAATCGAGCAGCTTTGGGAGCGCCGCGGCGGGATTACCGGTATCTCGACGGGCTTCGCCGAGCTCGACCGCATGACCAACGGCTTGCATGAAGCCGAGATGATCGTGATCGCCGCGCGACCGAGCATGGGCAAAACCGCGCTCGCGATGAACATCGCCGAGCATGTCGCGATCAGCAGCAAGCTGCCCGTCGCGGTCTTCAGCCTCGAGATGAGCAGCCAGCAGCTCGTGCAACGTCTCCTCTGCTCACGCGCACGTGTGAACCTGCAGAAGGTGCGCGAAGGATTCCTCGCGGAACGTGATTTCCCGAGCCTCACGTCAGCCGCATCGAAGCTGGCCGAAGCGCAGATCTACATCGATGACACCGCGGGCCTGAGCATCCTCGAGCTGCGGGCGAAAGCTCGCCGCCTCAAGGCGCAGAAGGATGTGCAGCTGATCGTGATCGACTACCTCCAGCTGCTGAAATCGACGACGCGGCGCGCGCAGGATAACCGGCAGCTTGAGATCTCGGAGATTTCGTCGGGCATCAAAGGGTTGGCCAAGGAACTGAAGGTGCCGATTATTGTCCTCGCGCAGTTGAACCGGCAACCAGAGGCGCGCTCCGGCGGCAAGCCACGGCTGAGTGATCTGCGCGAATCAGGATCGATCGAGCAGGACGCCGATCTGGTCGGGTTGCTCGTTAGGCCGGAAGTCTACGAGGAAGACGAAGACGCGCGCGCGGAGAAAGCCGGCGAAGCGGAGTTGATCATTGCGAAGCAGCGTAACGGCCCTGTCGGCGAGGTTCCCCTCACGTTCCTGAAGGAGTTCACGCGCTTCGAAGATCGCGCGCGAAACGTATCCGAGCCGCATTGATCTGTAGCCGCTTCGCTATGCGAAGCGCAGGGATGACGTCGTCGTCGCGTAGGGCCGCGGCTACAGGGGCTTCACGAAGGTGAAGATGCCATATCGCATCGCGCCGGTGCGATACGCGATCGAGATGCGGAGCGCTGTCAGTGCGAACACACGATTTCGCGCGTGCGACGAGAAGAGGAAACGCAGGTATCGCGGATCCGTCAGCACCTTTGCGGCAAGCTGTCGCGCGATGGCGGGCCATGTCCGTGCGACTGCGCGTGTGACGTCCTGAAACTGCTGCAACCTCAACCCGGCCGCAGCGGCGAGCGACTCGTAATCCGTGGCCCTGCCGACATGCGGCATGCGACCTTCACGGCAGATCGGCTCGAGCAGCCAACGTTCCGCTGTTTTGCTGGCTCCGTCTCCTGCCACCCAGGCACAAACAACAAGCTTTCCATCCGCGCGCAGAACGCGACATGCCTGCCCGAAGAAGCCCTGCTTGTCGGGCATGTGCTCCGAGCTTTCGATCGCGATGGCGGCGTCGAATGACTCCGCTGGCAAGTCGCTAGCCAGCCAGTCGCCGAAAACGAAGCACAGATTCGGTGCGGCGCTCTGTTGCCGCGTCGCAACGGCGAACTGCGCAGAAGAAATCGTGATGCCGGTGACGTGCGCACCGCGTCCGGCGAGGACG
>DATHXZ010000328.1:0-2691 GCA_035459405.1 Chthoniobacterales bacterium | reverse complement strand
GAAGAACGGCACCTTCGCGACCGAGCTCGGCTATGTAACGGGTCAGCCGCCGCGCGACAGCGCTTTCAAGCGCGAGCTTGAAGCTGAGTTGGAGCGCATGCGCGCCTTTCTGGGATTGAGCCGATAGCCGTTGCTATCGCGCAGCTGCGGCGCGGGATGAAGTAGCCCTTAGCTGCCTCGGCGCGTCGGCTCTGTCTGTGTGAGCGTCGTCACGATCAGCACGAAAATCGCCGCTCCGATGTGCGGCAGCCATTGGCGTGTGCTGCCATGGATGAACCCGAAGACGAACGGCGATGCGACGAACGTGAGCGCGACCACGTAGTCGGTCCGCAGGTGCGTACGCATCGATAGCACCTTTACGAGCCCCAGCTCGTAAGCCGTCGCCACGCTGTACAGCACCGATAAGACTCCAAGAACGCGCGGCACCAGCACCGCAGCGCTCGGCCCATCGGCGAAGCCGAAAATCTCCGGTGCAAACAGGAAGGCAACCGCCCCAAGATAGTCGATCACGCCATGGACGAACGTCGGGATCACTCTCATGCGTCGTCGTGAAAACGCGACCGGCGAAGCGATCAGATGTCAGTCTGTTCCGGGAGGCGCCCCGTCGACCGTGCGAACGGCGATTTTGCGCGCCTCAAAATTTCTTCGGCCGGAGGACAGCGGATGTCTGACCCCCGCTGTCAGGGTGCCGGCATGCAATCAGACGACGCAACCGAGCCGCTGTATCTTCAGGAGCTGAGGCAGAGCCTCGCTGAGTGGGCTGCGATTTCGTCGCAGATGATCGACCTGCTGCACGAAACTGCGGGCTCTGAGAGATCACGAAATTGGCGCCCGCACTTCACGCAGATTGTCATGGCGGTTCAAACTTTCGGCGATCGCTGCCGCAGCGAAGCAGAGGCGTTCGGTCTTTGGCGCGTGGATGGGCTGGAGGCCGACGACGTTTTCGAGCGAATCCGTGAACAGGGTCAGCGCCTCGTCGACTGGCTCCAGCGAATGATGGCCGAGTGAGCGCCGAGGTGGTGCCGAGCATCTTTGTCATCCGTCCGCATCGCGGCGGGTGGCAATGCTTCGAAGCGGCGGGTGTGCAGCCATACTTCACGGAGCCATCCGGGAAACAACAGGCCATCGATTATGCGCGGAACCGCACCGCGCACCGCTTCGGCGAGATCCGCATTATGAACGCCGGCGGAAACCTGGAAGGCACGATTAGCTACGACGGCCGGCTAAATCGCACGTGACCGCCCGTTCGTGTGACGGCATGCTCCGCCTCGTGGCGCGATTCACTGTGAGCTTGCCTGCACGCATACACGAAACTCACTAGCTGCCCCCTACCCGAGCGTCCATTTCGTGGACCGTGCCGGTGAAGCCATTCGGCGGCAGCCATTTCGCGAGCGCCTCCGGATCGAGAAATGCGCGGTAGACTTTTTCAGGTGCGGCACGGAGCACGCGGTGCAGGTTGATGGTGTTCGTTGGCATAGTTGTGGCCTAGTCAGTGCGGCCGCGCTGCAATTTCTAAGCTGCCCGTCAGTGAGCTTGGTTTGTCCCGTGTTCAAGACATGCGTTGCGCGGATACAATTACGACGAATGCGACATCGCGATCCGGACACGCCGCGACACGAAATTTTCCGTCGCCTTCTGCGTCGCGGCGCTTTCAGAACTCGACCGCGGTCGGCCGAGTGCCGGCGTGCCGATAACGAGCAACGAAAATCACCGCCCCGGCGGCGGCTTGATCATGAGGATGCTGACGCCCGGCGCGGCGCCCGTAGAGGTTGCCGGCAGACGCGCATCTGCTTTCAGCCGTGCAGATAGCTGATTAGGCGGCACGCCCCACGCCAGGTAGGTCGCCGCCGCCGCCGACACCAGGGCGGCCGATTGCGAAGTGCCGCTGACAAATGCGATTTTGTCGGTATCCCACGCGGAGACCACTCCAACCCCCGGCGCGGCGAGGTCGAGCCCGGCACCCGCATTCGAAAAGTAGGCTTGGCGGCTGTCGGCATCCACGCTGCCGACGCTGATCACTCCTTCATAGGCTGCGGGGACGGCGAGCTGGCCGTAGGCGTCATTCCCGGCAGCCGCAACGACCACCGCGCCGCGCTGGTAAGCGTAGCCGAGCGCCTGCGCCAGAATCGCACTATCGCCATAGCCACCCAAGCTGATGTTGATCACCTGGGCGCCGCGATCAGCCGCAGCGATGATGCCTTCAGCGAGCTTCGAGCCGACCGAAACGCCCTCCGCGTTCGCGACGCGGATGTCGAGAATCTGCGCGCCGGGCGCGACGCCGGGAGCCTGCGGATGTTGGCCGCCGATGAGCGAAGCCACGCTCGTCCCGTGGCTATGAAAGCTCTGCCCGTCATTGACCAGATCCACGCGCGTGATGTGGCCTTCCGCAAATGTCGGATGAACCAACACCCCGGTGTCGAGCACAGCCACAGTGACGTTATCGCCCCACTGCGTTCGATCGCCGGCCGCATTGATCGCGCCCATGATGTTGTAGCCAAACGGCGCGCGTCCTCCCTGGTTGTGCGGGTCCGGACGTGGCGAGGCGGCGGGGATGCTCAGCCAGAGATTTCCCTCAACGCTGGCAAAGTCACCGCTGCCGGCGGCAATCGAGTCGCGCAAATCTTCGATCCGGCCATAGCGGATCCGGGCGGTATTCAGTTGCGGGATCGTGTCGAGAATCTCGAGCCCGTA
>DATHXZ010000327.1:0-4593 GCA_035459405.1 Chthoniobacterales bacterium | reverse complement strand
CGCTTGCGGTACGCCGCCGCGATTGGTCATGCCGGCCGTAGCGAGAGGATCTCGGTGGCATTGGCCGGCAAAAAGTCTACTGATGCAGCTGAGGATTGCGGCGTTGCGCAGACGCCCGGCGACGATTGTTGCCGTCGGGATAAATTACCTGACGACGCTGCTTCTGCGCACGACGCTCGCCGACAAAGCCCTCGTTTGGGAACTCACCGACGCTCACGCCGGCAACAAGTTTGTGAATGTCGCCGGCATTCGGTTACTACATCGTAGTCGCGCTGTCATGTCACCTTCAGCAGCGGTCGACGCAAACATACGAGCCGTTTACAGCTATCGTGGTTGCATCATTCGAGTGCCATTTTGGGTGCGGGACAATGATGAACCTTATGCGCCTATGCCCTCGCAGTTCGACACGGATTTTCTTTTTTTAGGCCGCCGAGACAGAGAGAAAGGATTGTCGGAACTCGTCCGTGCAATCGCGGAAGTTGTATACGCCTGGCCGGACGTCCGCGTCCACGTTGGCGGGATCGGCAACGCCGACGAGTTCGTCAGTTTGGCAGACAGCCTCGGCGTACGGCGACAAATCACGTTCGGCACTTTTGAGACGAACAGCGACGCTTTAGCAGCGCTTGAGAAATCGCGCGCGTTGATATTGCCATCGTACCACGAGGGATATCCGCTCGTGCTGCTCGAAGCCTGTAAGAAGAGCGTCCCTTTCATAGCCACAGCAGTCGGAAGCGTACCGGAAATGCTCGGCGACAGTTTGGCAGGGATCCTCGTTGCTCCCAGGGACACCAGTGCTCTTGCTCGCGCGATGCTGTCTTTCCGAAGCGACTCGGCCGCGCAGTATGAACGTCGCCGTCGAGCTGCTTTCGCGCTCTTCCAACGCTGTTCGTCACGAGTCCGGATAAGGGAGATTACTGCCGATCTTCTTGCTGCGGCGATGTAGCCGCTCGAAAGGGATCGTCTCGTTACAGGCGTTTGGTAGGCAGCGCATGTGGCGCGACGGAGCGAGGCAGCGGCGCAATGTGGCTTGGATTGGCGCGAAGAGCCACGCCCAGCTGACGCAGTATCTCCGCAGTTTCATATTTACGTGAACTGTTGATATCGAGACGGATACCGGTCGCCCTGCGGCTGTTCGACTACATGGCCGCGGACAGCCATCCTGTCGACGCCGGCGGAACACGTGCCACACATCCGCTTACCCGTAGACGAAGATGACGCGGTGCTGATCATTCGAGAGATGCTCGCCGGGCGTCAGTTGCCCGATATAGTGCCGGCAGTGAGTACATCCAGCGCACAATTGGATTGCATGCGCGGTACGACTACTCTACTTTGTCGCGAAGACTTTCCCGCAGCGGCAGCATCGGCATCCGTGAGAGGCAGAGGCCGCTGGGCTCTGGCCCGCATAATCTCACCCGCCTGATGAACGACAGGTCGAATGCTCCTCGCTGCCTGCTCGTCTCTCGTGCGCCGACGGCAGGCTACCCGCCGACAATTTACCAGGCAGAACTGCTCGCCGAACAGGGCTATGCCGTGACTGTAGCGGACACTGGCAGCACAACCGAATTCCGGAAGGCAACCAGCAATGCAGCCGTCGCTCACCAGGCGCTGTTCCAGGGCACTGCTTCGCAGTCACTGCGCAATCGGTTGCGGCGAATGGTGACGTTCCGCCGTGCAGCGTACCGCTTAGTCCGCTCTTTACGCCCGGCCCTGACGATCGCGTACGACAGTGAAGCTTGTGCGGCCGTCAGAGATGCGCCACGACGTGTCGGTGGTCTGCTCGCGTGGCATTTCCACGAAATGTGGGAGCCCGGCGGCGCAAGCTTCGCGACAAACATTGCAATCCGCTATGCGCGACGGAACATTCGGCTGCCGCACATCGTGATCGTTCCCGATCGCGACCGGGCGGACGTGTTGATCGCGGAGACCGACATGCCGGCGTCACGTGTCTTCATAGTCATGAATTGTCCGCGGGTGACGCCACGGGGTTGCTCCAGCGCGCAGTCTGCGCCGGATTTCGGTCGTGACGCCGACGTCAAGCTTGTCGTTTACAACGGCTCCGTCGGTCCTGATCATGGACTTGAGACAGCAATAGAGTCATCAATGGACTGGCCGAACGAGGCGCGATTCGTCGTCAAAGGGCGCGCCAGTGCCGAATACGATCAAGAACTTGCGCGGCTCGCGTTCGAATGCGGAGTCGAGCGGAAATTTCAGAGGGCGCCGTTCGAACCAGGATTCGGTGAGTACGCGCGGGCTGCAATTGGCTGGACGGTTCTCGAGCCAGTCTCGCGCAACTGGTCCTTCTCAGCCGGTGCGTCGAATAAACGCTTCGAGTGTATGGCGGCCGGGGTTCCACAGATTACTGATGATACGCCGGCGACGAGAAACCTGATCGACAACGTCGGATGCGGCCTGTGCATTTCACCGCACTCGCGGCACGAGGCCGCTGCCGCGGTGAACCGCCTGTTGTCCGACGATCGGCTCCGCGCAGAAATGGGACAGCGGGGGCGGCAAGCGCATCTTGGCGAACTAAACTATGAGAGCCAATTTAAGCCTGTAGTGTCCTATTTGGAGCAGAGGCTGCGACTCGGATGAGCAGTGGCTGTTGCCCAGCTCGAGCCTATCGCGTCGTTGCCGGGCGAGCTACCGCCTGGCTTAGATCGGTTGTCGCTATGATTCGCCATGCGCGCTACGTTGTCTTCCATGATGACATCTGTGCCGTACAGCAGTTGTGTGCCGTGCGCGGACATGACAGAGGTTGTGCTGTTCACACCGTACATCAGTGCCATTGGTGGTGTTGAACGACTTCTGCTATCTCTCTCGAGATACCTCGTGAACTCCGGATTCTCGGTCCGCATCGCGTGCTTCGACGCGGACGAACAGTTTCAGGCGAAGTGCCACGTCAGTGTGCAGATGTCGGTGCTAAAGCCGAAGCGAAACGCTGCGAGTGAAGCGCATGCACTATGCCGGTACATCAGAGTCGCACCGTCGGGGACAAAGTGGCTGTTTTTCGACCTCAAGAGCGCGTTCTATCTAGGTCTGGCGAAAAAGCCGCCAGCTTTCGTGTTGCATCTAACTGATCCGCCAACTTTGCTTCCCGCCGACATTACAAAGCACGCCTGGAGTGCCGCAACGCGCCTCAAGTCGGCGTCCCGAGCGAACGTTATACAACGGCTCCGGGGAGAGATAGCACACCGAGTTACTAAGTTTGGCGTGCGTCGGGCCCGCAAGGTCATTGTTATGACGGCCCGAATTGGGACCGAGGTTCGAGCGCTGTACGACGTGGAACCCGAGATCCACCCGCCCGGTATTGAAGCCGGTCAGTATTCTCGTGCGAGACGTTACGAGCCTGGCCCAATTCACGTGTTGTCCATTAGTAGGCTCGAAACATCTAAACGTCTGGACTATGTCATCCGCGCGCTTGCACAGCTAACGATTCACGACTGGAGCTTCCACGTTGTCGGTGATGGCGACGCGCGGCAATCCCTCGTCGATCTGGCGTCAAACTTAAGGCTTGAGCACCGAGTCGTGTTCCATGGCCGCTTAAATGATGAAGAGGCCGAGGCGCTATATCTTTCATCGCACCTATTCGTCATGCCGGCAGTCCAGGGGTATGGCCTTCCTGCGTTAGAGGCACTAGCTCGCGGGCTGCCGGTAATTTTACATAAGGATTCAGGTGTCGCCGAATTTCTGAGCAACTCCAACTGCGTTAGTGTGATCGACCGGCTCGATGGATTAGCGGCTGCGTTCGAGGTGATGTTTCGAAGAATCCGGAACGATGAGCTGGAATGCGAGGGCGGGACATTAATCCCGCCGCTCGGCGACTGGTGTGACAACATCCGACGCTTAGTCGTTCAGTGTGGTTAATTGAGCAAGTCGTACCGCCGGCAACTTCCATGACGTGCATCGTCACCGAACAACCCACAGCGCGTGGTCGACACGGCCACTCGCACTCGCGAGCGGGCTTTTCGAAAGGATGTCGAGGGAGTCGAGCTTCGTGATCGAGGAGCAGTGACGATGTCAAAGCGCGCTCTGCGTCTCGGCCGCAATGTGAGGTCCATCGGCCGAGCCACTTCCTTCGAATTCGGGATGGCGTGTGTTTTTGTGCAATTGCCTGTTGAACCAACGGGCGAAGTGGGTGAATTCACGTCGGTAGCGGCTCACATCGACCATTTTGCATTTCGTATGGCAAGGCGGACTCAGTATCGGCTCAGATTGCGCAATTGCCGCGGGTTTGTTGATCTATATTCAGATCGACGTGCATCCGCTATGCCATGCAACACCGGTTGCGCGGCGGCCATCGAGCTGTTCGTGGTTCGGTGAAGACGCGTCCGCGGCCCAATGAAACGGCGCTTCCTCATCTTGTTTCTTGGCGCCGACTGGTGGGGCTCTGATGCCCGTGCGCTGGCAGCGAGTCTGCGGGCCGACGGGCACGCTTTGATCGAGGTCAACTACGAAGATTACTTCCCGACGAGCTGGTCGAGGTTACCGCTGCGACTCGTCCGCCGCGCGGTTCGCCGACAGTGCAGCGACGAGTTCAACCGAGCCGTAGCGCAACGCGCAGGCGCGGCTGTCGATTTCGTCCTCGCGTTCAAG
>DATHXZ010000326.1:0-12059 GCA_035459405.1 Chthoniobacterales bacterium | reverse complement strand
CGAGGCATGTTTCAGCCGGCATCCCGACCAGCCACGGCAGCCAGTATTTCGGCATACGCTTTTCGCCGAGCATGTCCCACGGATGCACGAAGATCGCAGCGCCCAGCCCCTCCGCGGTCCGCCAGACCGCGTCGAGCGAGGCGTCGTCGAGATTGCGGCAATCCGGCCCGTGGCAATGCTCGTTAGGGTCAACGTGCGTGCCGATCTGCGCGCCGCGCAGCCCAAGCTCGCGCACGCAGCGGTCGAGCTCACGCGCGGCGAGGTCGGGATCCTGCAACGGGATCGTCGCCAGACCGGCGAAGCGAGTCGGATACGCGCGCACCACTTCGGCGATGTGATCATTCAGAAAGCGCGAGAGATCGAGCGCGTCCTGCGGTTTCGCCCAGTAGCTGAACATCACCGGTACCGTCGAGAGCACCTGCATCGACACGCCGACCGCATCGCATTCGTCGATCCGCCGCTGCGGGTCCCAGGAGTTGTCGCCGATCTCTCGGAACACGCGGTCGCCCTTCATCATCCGCGCGCAGCACGGCTTGTGATGCTCAAGCCGGATGAAACCCGGATATCCGTACTTCGCGTCGAGGTCCTCCCAATCGTGCGGCAGGATGTGCGTGTGCAGGTCGATCTTCATCGCGCGCTGCTGGTGTAGCTTCCGCCGCCGCTGCGGACAAGTCGCGTCGCAGGGCTGCTCGCGCCTAGGCTCCGGCAGCGAGTTCCGCCTCGAGCGGATGGTCTTTATGAAATTTGCTTACGCCCAAGACGCTAAACCCGATGACGCGACCCTGTTCATCGACGCGCTCCATCACCGCGTCGCTCTTTGTTTCACGCATGTAGCCCGGCACGTCCGAGAAGGTCACCTCGATGTAATCCCCTTCGCGATCGAACCAAAGCTTCACCTTGTCGGCCATATTCGCTCTCCAGCTTTCAACTTGTCCGTCAGATATGCGGTAATGACAAATGCATCGTCGAAAGGTACTTTACCACAACGCAGAGCCACTTGTCTCCGACCGCGGTGCGGAAATAGAATTCATAGAATAACCGTACGGCTGCATCTGTGCTGGAGACACGTACCTCGGTGCGAAATCGCAACGTTCGGACGATCTCCTCGTCCATGTCGCGCATCTCGGCGTGCTCCAGAATGTGGGCGAGACGTTGATCGGTCAGACGCACAGGGCGTCCGAAACAGTCGGTGACCATCTTCATCTTACGTGCGAACCCGCCGCAGCGGAATCCCGACGGAGGTCTTGCCAATCGCACGGCCGGATGTGCATGTGCAGGTCGATCTTCATCGGCAGCGTCGTTAGTTTGTTGCGGGTTCGCGCTGAAACCAACCCCGTTCACCGTGACGTGCAGAAGCACGTCCCTCCGGAGGGACATGCTTCCGCATGTCCCGGATTTCGACCGACATCCGCGCGACCCTTTGGTCGTGCGGAAGCACGTCGTTCCGGAGCACTAACAAAACTCGCTGAGCTGCTCGCGCCTAGGCTCCGGCAGCGAGTTCCGCCTGAGCGGCCAGTCTTTGTGAAACTTGCTCACGCCAAGCACGCTGGACCGAATGACGCGACCCTGTTCACGGACGCGCTCATTACCGCGTCAGAGAAGTCGCACGTGCGACTCTGCGGAAGTGGGCGCATCGACCTCCTGTGCGTCGCGATAGCTGATCCAGATGACATTGCCGATCAGGATGGCCGTCGCTCCGACGAGTATGGAGTCGACGAGCAAAACGAACGCCAGCAATGCAGGCCCGAGCCCACGTGCAGCGAAATTCAGTGCGTAGTGCAGCGCCATCGGCGGTGCGATCGTAGCGACAAGCGCCACCGTGGTAAATCGTGCTGGTCGGCCGCTTGAGAGCGCGGCTGCCCGCTCGACCGTCATCCTGCGGTCGCCCAGCAATCCGGCCACAGCCCAGACCGATCTTCGCTGGAAAACCGCCGCAGCGAGCACCACGAGCAAAAGCGGGGCGAACCGTCGCATCTTCTCAGGTAGCGCCACGCCTGACAGCAATCCCGGCGAGAAGACCAGGAGACCCAGCACGAGCCCTGCGATCGCGACGCCACTAAACAGAAATCTCCGCTCGCGTGCATCCAGCCGGAGAGCACGTCTTAAATCTCCTCCTTGTGCCCAATACCGAGCGACGAGGACGCCCACAATCACCAATGTCGATACCTTCAGAACCCCCGCCAAGGTCCTCCGTCCGTCGCGCGCGGCAGAACGCATCGTCCCTGATTCGGAGAACATCCCGATCGACCATTCGATCGCGTGCTGCACCGCCTCAGCGGCAATGGGCGCCAGAAAAAACAGCGGTGCCGCGGCAATCAGCGTCGGCACAATTCGGTAGGATTCGCCTACGGCAGACGTCAATCTTGCGATCATCTCCCCTGTGTTGGCGAGACAACGATCATGCGGTCAGCGACAACACAGCGCGCAACGTATCTTCTGGCAGGCTGCCAATTGGCTGCGTCGCAAAATTGCCGCCGCTACAACGCTCCCCATCTCCATCGTCGGTGTCCCAATCAACCAAAATGACACGGACATCCTGAGCGTCGCTATACACCTCCTGCACCACGCCGCCCCGTACTTCGATTACCAAGGTTCGCATCAGCACGGTTTACCCCTCCGCGCTTGTCGCGTCGACACTGGATTAGAAGAGAATCGCGACTCCCCGTAGAATCTCGGCAGTTCAACAGGGTTGAGACAACTCGCCGCGATTATTGAGCTGACCGCATCCGTTCTCTCGCGAGGAGATGCCGGCTGCGCTGGCGGCAGCCGAGCGGGCGCGATTACCCAAGGGGCGTGACCTGTCGGTGGCGACAGTCTTTGAACGGCTCGACGACGGAGAAAGAACTCGGATGCGGAATACGCGGTACGCCTGAATCGTGCTTTGTTCATCTGTCTCCTGCGACGCAATCGATTGAGCCGCCGCTCGCGAGCGAAAGAAGTGCGCGGTCAGCTGCATACGAGTGAATAAACCGCAGCGCGTCAGCGGGTCGGCTTCACAACCTCGTTTTCCCGCGTGGAAGCGGCCTTCATCATGACGAGCACAAGATGACGCGGCTGTGCACCTTGCGACACCCTTCTGATGTTTATACCGCCTTTTTCTCCCAATCCGTATCGACGTATTTGACGCCTTCGATCTTCGGCGATCTCAGCTTCAGGTTCGTTTGCACGAGCACACTCCAGTCTACTTGAAAGGTGGTACGGCCATCCTTCACTAATATCTCCTTTTGAGCTTCCAACACTTCCGTTATCGAGAGCGGCGCGACTCGCGGCGCTGGCGGCGCGGTGAGATTTACGGGATCGAGGGATGTCCTCTTAAACAGCTTGCTCGCGACCACGATCCGCGTCCGCCAGGAGACCCTCTGGCCAGTCTTCCGTGAAAATTCCGGAGGATATATAAACCATGTGCCGTTCTTCCGTATGAGCTGCTCACCGGGAGGAACGGCGGCGAGCAGTTCGGCATGTTCGGTGATGATCCGATCCCGAATCGTGTCGCTGAAGTAAAGACCTGCCTCGTTTTCTTGGTCGAAAAAAAGAATCGCGACCTTATCTTTCACCTGCGCGATCAACTCCTCCTTCACCTCCGAAGTAAGAACGTTGATCAATCCGCGCAGTTCTTCGATGCCTTTTGCGATGCGCGCATTCGGAATGTTCGCAACTGCGGCGCTAGCAGCTTCGCCTAACAGTGCGTCTTCTGTTAGAAGGACCACGCGACACTCCTTTGGTGATGCGGGACTTTGGTTAACCACCTGTCGGAACGTTTCGAGGATCACGGCGTCTCTGAACCCCTTTTCTTTGTCGCCCTTCTCAAACGGCGGAAGGCGGTTGGTGCTTTTGTCGATAACCGACTGCCAGTCTACGGAGGCGGCATCAACATCTACGAGCTCCAGACCGACGTCGGCGATCTGCTTTGTTGTACAAGCGTGAACTCGTTCCTTCAGAATGGCGTGAGTGAAGGCGAGATTATGCCCTAACAGCCGCTCGAGCCTCTCAATAGCAGGCAGCAGCTCCGCTCCGCGTTCAACCATTTGGAATTCCCGCTCCCTCAGTACAACGTCCGGAAGACACCAGTGAACCGTGATATCTTTCGCGTTTCGATACTCCTCGATGAGAGCTGTAATCTTCGCGTTCAGGAGGTCGTGTGCCGTACCCGTGTAGATCACGTTCGTGTCGAATACAACCTTCACCTGTGGATGTTTGCTCATGACGGGCTGCTCTAGAAACAGATTACGCCTCGTCGAAGTAGTCGCTATCGATCTTCTTCACGTGATAGGAATGTTCTTCGGCGACGCCGATGCCGTGCTCGATCATTAGCTCCGCAAGTCTCCGACCATCCACCAGGATCACTTTCTGGTGGAGGCCCAACGCATACTCCCGCGCATTTTCGTGAAAGCTGCTCGTGGTGATGAATACGCCTTTTGCCGCCTTTCTGCCAGCTAGCGCTCCGACGAAATTCTGAATCTCCGGCCTGCCGACAGTCGACTTCCAACGCTTCGCCTGCACGTAGATTACGTCGAGCCCGAGCCGGTCTTCGTTGATCACTCCGTCGATACCTTCATCGCCGGTTTTTTGCGTGACGGCCGCTGCCTCTTTCCGCGAGCCGCCGTAGCCCATCTTCACGAGTAAATCGAGAACCACCTGCTCGAAGCGGAATGGATCGACATTGCCCAGCTTCGATAGCAGCTCTGCCACGAGCGTTTCCCGTAGCTCGTTGAACGCTGCGTCGATCCGCTCCTTCGGGGACGTAGTTGTCTCGTCCGGTTCGACTTCGTTCGACTTCGCGGCCGGTTTCGAGCTGCGAAATTCCCGGAACTCAGCGAACTGGCTGAGCAGCTTGAGATCGACCCGCGCTGGACGGGTGGCGAGAATCTGTCGACCGCGCTCAGTGACGGTATTGAGGCCGCGGCCGCTCGATTCCAGCAAACCGGCGCGCCGGAGATGCACCAGCGCCCAGTAGACGCGGTTCTCAAATCGCGACTGCCTGCCACTCGAGAGCAGCTCATGCCGGTCGGCTTCGGTGAGATCGAACTGCGCGGCCAGTTCATCCATGAAGACGCGGTTCGACACGCTCTCGCCTCCGGCAGCGGCCAACTCGAGAATGGGGAGCATCAACTCCTGAAATGGAGGAATCATGCTGGGTTGTCTGCAGCCGATTCTGCGATCTCCAAAGGCGGCAGCGAGGCGATTAGCTTCTGCGTCTCGACGCTGACGGTGATTACCTTACCGATCAGCTTCACGATGTAGTCGGGTTCGTCTTCGCGATTCGGGTCGTTTGTGATGCCGCTGCGGCGGTCGGTGTGGACCTCGTATTGATCGATCACCCATTCCAGAGCACTTCGATTGCCGAGTCGGTAGGCGAAGGCGCTTTCGGGGATGCCGACAAGGGTGAGGAATTCGTTATACACCAGCGCGGTTTTGTCTCTGGTCAGCCGCATCTTTTCCACGCGCCAGTTCAGCGGCTCGTCGGGGTTCTCGACTCGTCGGAGCGGATGCTCGGCAGCGGATTCGTAGTGGACGTGCAGGTCAGCGAGTTTCTTCCCGATTCCCGCGTAAGTGTAAAAGGTCTTCGCGTCTTTGCCGAGGAGTGGCAGGCGCGGGAGTTCGCGGCGAAGATTAGCGGCGTAGCGGGTCCGATACTCCGGGTGATGCAGCACAGCATAGACGTAGTGGAAGATGTCCCACTTGGTGATCGCCTCGTCCACGTAGTGATTCTGGAACCGCACCAGCGTCGAGAGCGGAATGTTTTCCCGCTGCGCGCCGTGCTCGCCGTCGTACGTATAGAAGGGGAAGCATTGGAAGGTGTCGACGCTCGCGCAAAGATGAAGGTCGGGGATTCTATCGCTGGCCAACGCGCTGAAATTCGAGCGTCCGCCGATATCGGTCAGACAGATCACCAGGTTCTTGGCAGCAGAATCTGGGAAATAGCGATGTTGGTGGTAGCGCCGGTGCGTGAGGAGGTCGTCGAAATATACGTGCTCCGATGTGAAGGGCCGGTAGAGGCATCGCCTGATCGAAGTCCGGGCAAACTTCAGTTTCTCGCCGTCGCTGAGCGCGCTCTTCAACCGGTCTGTCCACTTGACAAAGGACGCATCGTTCCGCACGAACGCCTCGACGTCTCTCGGTCTCCCCGCTTCACGATACCGCGTAAGTTCGCTGTTATAGTTAGCGATGAAGCGTTTGGCTTTCGCGGCAAGATCAGAGGCATCGAACGCGAACATCCAGTCGTCCCGGCTAGTTGTAATTCCGCGCGAGTAATCACGAAAGACAACCGGCGTATTCGCCGCGACGTTCGCCTTAGCATCCTTGGTTGCGATCGGAAGAAAGGCACCGAATTGCGAGTCTTCCCCGACAGTGAGCCAGTGATAGGCACGGTCGGGCGTGACAGATTTCCACTCAACGCCGCCCACACGTTCTGCCTTATTGAGGAAGGCAAATTTCTGCTCTTTCCGCCAGTCGACAGGCACCGCGTGATAATGTATCTCCGCAGCTTTCTTCCGCTCGCTGCTGCGCCGAACGAGAAAGGCGACGCTTACTCCAACCTGGATGCCAAAGACGTTGTGCGTGGTCCCCGAAAGTTTCGGGTTCTTACGAACGTTTCCGCCGAGATCGAGCAGGTAGATCGTATCGAAATCACGGGCTAGATGTTTGCGCATTCCGTCCGCAGCAATACCCTCGACGAATCCATTGTTGCTCACGTAGGCAACGATGCCCTCCCGACCTAGGCGGTCAGATGCCCAGCGAAAGGCTTTAACGTAGGGGTCAGCTAAACTGTTTTGCAGAGTGGCGACCGAATCCGCGCCGTAGGTGTTCCGAACGCGGCGATCGACTTCCTCATATTTGCGGTTCTTGTTGTTGTCGTTCTCGTCCTGCTGCCACGCGTTGTAGGGCGGGTTGCCGAGGACGACGAAGATCGGCGCTGCCTTCTGGCGCTTCACGCGCTCGGTGTTCTCAACGTTGAAGAAGCCGAATTCGGCCTGCGCTTTCTCCGCCGTCTCGAAGGTGTCCACAAGGCAAATGCCGGGAAAGGCTTCGTAGCGGCCGATCTGCTCGTAGAATGTGTGCTCGATGTTCATCGCCGCCACGTAGTAGGGCAGCAGCATCACTTCGTTGCAGTGCAGCTCGTGCCGGTATTTGTGCTCCAGTTGCGTCTTAGGCAAACGGCGGATCAGATTGACCATGAAGTTCCCGGTGCCGACAAAGGGATCGATGACGTGGACACCAGCATCGCCGAGCGCGCGGCCAAACTCCGTCTTCAGGATCTCCTCGACGCTCGCAAGCATGAAATCGACAATCGCCTGCGGCGTATAGACGATGCCGAGGGTATCTGCGCGCGTCACAGCGAAGCCCTGAAAGAACTGCTCATAAACCGTGTTGAGGAACTTCTGCTTCTCCGAAAAATCCGGGATGGTGTCGGCGGCATCCTCGATTGCGACGTAGAAGCGGTCGAGCTCCTTAAGGAACTTGTCGCGGGAGAAGGAGCGGCTGGTCAGTGCAATGACGACTTTTTCGATCTCGGCGGCGATGTTGTTGCGCTGCATGAACTCGCCCACGTCGAAAATCTTGCGGAAGATGCGCTCAGTGAGGATGTGCTGGATGAGCATCTCCTCGACAGCCGCCACAGCGAGGTTCGGGTTGAGGGCCTGACGGCAGAGGGCTACGAACGCGTCGAAGGCTTCAGTGTAAGCTTTATTGCTCTTGTACTCGGCGCGAATGATCCGCGTCATTTCGCGGCCAATCTCCGGGAGCCGTTCTTTGAATTCAGCTACGGCCCGCTCCCATTCATCAAAGGCAGGCGCCCGGTATTCAAAGAAGCCTTTGACAACTGCGACGAGGCTATCCGCCTTCGTGATGTCAACGTCGATGGCCCGTTCGCCGTCCTGCACGAGCACGGCGCGATGCGGCGATTGAAAGAGAATGTTATCTCGGGGGTAGCCGAGCTTGAACTTCGCCCTGATCTCCTTGTCGAGATCGTCGGCAGTGTCTTTTGCTTCCCAAAGACCGTGCATCAAGCGAAAGCTGTCGAGCAGAGCTCCGTCCGGCGTGATTTTTGCACCCGCTCTCGTCTTGATTGAAAACTCCGGGACGAGCTTCCACTTGTCGGCACGGCCCTTATTTACAAGCGCGGTGCAGTCCTCCAGCAATGCCTGGAAGGCGGCGCGCACCGCGGTCTCATGTTTTATCCCGAGCTTCTCGAACTCAGCCAGCGACGTTTGATACGCCACGACGCGCTTGTCGTTGGCTTTGAGCGGCAGAGTGCGCACGCGGCTGGGTTTTATCGCGTGATCAGGGAAGAATCGAGGGCAAATTGACCCGGATGTCACGAGTTCCGCCGTCGGCCCAGTCGATGTCTTCCCACCAGCGCTCGAGTCGTCGCAGCAAGATGACGTTCAGGAGGCGGCCGACGGCAACGTCGTTGAGAATGGCCATGTGCATCATTGATTGTGTCGAGCGCGCACTCCCGCTGTCGCCTAACCGCCGCTGGCGTTCGTCCCTGATGGGCTCGAGTAGCTAAGTCTCGGCTTAATGGGGTCGTCGAAGGCACCGACGAAACCGTCCAGCGCATTTGCGTAACACGCAAAACGCTTCCGCAGTTGTGAGATGTGAGGAGCGAACATCTGGGTCAGAGCGTGAATCGTGGATATTTGCTCGACCAGCCAGATGACGGCTGCCCAGAGGTGTCAAGCTGGCGCGTCAAAATCTTCGCCGACGGTATGTTCCTCGATCCGACAGACCAGCGTCACTTCAGATTCGAGTTTGTTGAGCGCTGCTTCATACGCGTCGGCGTCTCTGCTGTCGAAAGCCCGCAGTATGTGCTCTCGCTGCTGCTCGCTTACCTCGGGAAATTCGAGGCGGCGCGCCAAGGCAGCACGTTCGGCGGGGAAGATCTCGGCCGCTGGACCTTTGAGATGCCCGATCGCAAGCGTGTAGAGAGTCTGCTTCATCATTTTCCTGACTCTAGCGTCTGCATGTTCGCATCGCGATGTCGAAATCCTGGAGCCTCAACCGATGGGGAGGCACCGATTCGCCTGCCTGAAGACGCGACCGCTGCGGGTGAGCAAGAGCGACGATCGATCTCGCGCTTAGGTGCTGCCAACGTCAGCACCACGGGTGTGCCTCGGCCGGCACTTATAGCGCTCTCAGAATGCGGCTGCAGAGGCTGCACCGCGGCGCGGTTCACGTGCCTCGAGCGAGCGCGCGAATTCCTCGACGTAGCTGGCGTACGTTGGGTGGTGCTCAAGGAACCCGAGATGCTTCGACAGCGGCAACGCGCGCAGTTGCGCGCCAGGTATCGCTGCCCGCATCCGCTCGCTGGCCTCAGGTTTGCAGACCGGGTCGATCTCGCCCGGCACGACCAGCGTGGGCGACGGGATCGTGCCGAGGGTTCCGGTCGCGTCATACCTGAGCATGCCGAGCATCCCGCGCGCGAGGACGGCGGGTGAAGCTTTGGCCTGGAAGAGAGCCGCAAAGTCGATCTGGTCCCACGTCTCCGCACCTCCGAACGAGGTGAGCTTCGTCGTCATATGGGACGAACCGTTGCGGTAGCTCATCCAGTTCATCAGCCAGACGAGCGGCGAGAGCGCGATCGTCAGGTACATCAGCGGCTTGATCACCGGCGTCTCAATCGCGGTGAAAAACGGCGCGCCTTTGACCGTGCGCACCGGATTCGTGTAGGTCGTGCTCGTGAGGACGAGACCAGCCACACGCGTGGCAAGCTCTTCGTGAAATAGCCGGCAGAAGGTCAGCAGGATCATGCCGCCGATGCTGTGGCCGACCAGGATCACCGGCTGATCGCCGGCGAGCGGCAGCACGGCATGCAAATCGCCGGCCAGCTTCTCCAGGCTGAAGTCGCGGTTGCGCGGCCGGGTGGACAACCCAAGACCTGGCTGATCCCACACGATGAGGCGGTAGCGCTGGCCGAGCTCGCGCTTCGCATAATACCAGGCCGTGCTGTCGAGGCCCCAGCCGTGCGTCAGGATCAGCGGCGGGTGGTCGTCGCGCCCATAGATTTCCACTTCCAACTCGGAGCCGTCGGGGCGCACCAAACGTTCCCGTCGTGTGGCGCCTTCACGTGTCTGTTTCGGCGCCGGTTCGTGAGCGTCAGCGCTAGCGGAGCGGCCCCCGAGCATCAGGCGCAGCATCCAGCGGACGAGCGTCTTCCCCGTGATCGCGATCAGAAACGAGAGAATGGCGGCTGCGAGCAGTAGCGTTGGCTCGTTCAGGCCGAAGTCCGGCCGGAAGGCCGATTGCTGGAGCAGTGGATCGAAGCTCCAGGAGCGCTGATACCATTGGTGAGCCAGGTAGATGCCGCCGCCGAGAATGCCGAGCGACAGCAACCCCGTGAGCCACATCGTTAAAATTTGGGTCGGGATCATACGAGGGTGCGGCAGCTGCAAAGCTGCGTGCGCCGCTGAATCGCACCTCGCGCGGCGGTGAGCCTTCTCGAATCCGCCTTCGCCAGTCGCTCGCACATGCACGACACGCCGTTCATTACCACGATTGTGCTTGCACCAGGTGCGGCGCTCGTCCGGACGTTTCGCTTCTAGCGCACCGGGCCTTCGGTGCTGGCATACAAATTACGGGCTTCTTCGAGCGTGACGTAGCCGTCGCGATCGGTGTCAGCCTGGCGGAAAGTGTCTGCAAACGCGCCGCTCTTCCGGCCAAAGACCCGCGCTTCTTCGAGCGACAAGCTTCCATCTTTGTCTTTATCAGCCGCATTGAATCCTGCCTTGCTTTCCTTATGGCCGAGGACCTTCCACTCTTCCCACGTCAGCTTGCCATCCCGGTTCTCGTCGCGACCTGTGAAGAGGCTCGTGACGTAGTAATCGCTCGCCTCCCCGCGATCGAGCCTGGCGTCCTTGTTGCTGTCTGCCTGCGCGAACCCTTCGGCCGAGGACGGGGCCTTGGTCGTCTGGCAAGCCGAGAGAACGAGCACCGCGATACCGACGCTTATAAGCGAGAGCGATTTGTTCATGATGATGTTCTTGTTGTTTTTGATGTGGGATCCAGGCGACACCATCACGCGAAGGGCCTTACCGGCTCGGGCTTCTGGACTTTATGGCCGCACTGCTTGCACGTGCGGCGCGCGTCATCCGCCCAGAAGTCGAGCATGGCCTGGCTGAAATGCTGGACGATGTCGCCGCAGTCGAAGTCGATGTCCTCGACGAGCGCTTCGCAGTTGTCGCAGTAGAAGATGACGTGCTCGCGCTCACCCGCCGGGCGGCGACGCTCCACGACTACGCCAATCGTCTCCGGCGGCCGCACCGGCGCATGCGCGACATTCGCCGGCACAAAGAACGTCTCACCTTCACGCACAAGGTGATCGACGATGTGATCGCCTTCGCGGATGCGCACTTTGATGTCGCCCTTCAGCTGGTAGAAATACTCCTCCGAGTCGACGAGGTGGAAATCGTTCCGCGCATTCGGGCCGACGATCACCATGACGAAGAAATCGCGCCCGTCATACAAGTAGCGATTGCTGACCGGCGGCTTGAAGAGATGACGGTTCTCTTCGATCCAACGCTGCAGGTTGATCGGCGGCAAGACTGACGATCGCGCGTCCTCTGCTGAGAAGCGTTTGCGGGCGGCTGCTGGTGGGGTTTCAGCGACTTGTGCCATGCAGCGAGGCTATTTCGCCGCGCAACGAGCGTCAAACCGGATGATGCCGCGAGTGGCTGTCTCTACGTGGCCCACGCCGCTAAGTCACGAGCGCAGGCGTCGCTTCGAACTGTTCGAAACTTCGCGTCGCGGCGATTTCCTTCAGCGCCTGCAATGCGTCCCAGCATTCGACAAAAGTGTTGTAGAGCGGCGAAGGCGCGAGGCGGATCACGTCGGGTTTACGGAAATCCGGGACAACGCCGCACGCGCGCAGTGCGAGTGACATCGGCTGCGCGTTCTCGTGCTGCAACGATACGTGGCCGCCCCTGCGTTTTGGTTCGCGTGGCGTTCCAATCGCGAAGCCAAGCTGGACAAGCTCAGCGTCCACCGACCGCATGATGAAGTCGGTCATGGCGAGCGATTTCGCGCGGATTCGTTCAAGCCCCGCTTCTTCGATCGGCCGCAGC
>DATHXZ010000325.1:0-6865 GCA_035459405.1 Chthoniobacterales bacterium | reverse complement strand
CAATGTCACCTTCACCGGCAGCGAGGTGCGCGACCCCGGCCGTACGCTGCCGCGCGCGTTGCTCATCGGATGCGGCATCGTCGTCGCGCTGTATCTGCTCGCGAATGTCGCCTACGTTGCGACGCTCCCGCTGGAAGGCATCCAGAACGCGCCGCAAAACCGCGTCGCCGTCGCCGCAATGACCGCGATGCTCGGCCCGGCCGGCACAGTGTTGATGGCGATCGCGATCATGATCTCGACCTTCGGCTGCAACAACGGTCTCATCCTCGCGGGGGCTCGTGTCTACTACGCGATGGCGCGCGACGGGCTCTTCTTCCGCAAAGTAGGCACGCTGAACCGCCATCACACGCCCGCGGTCGCGCTACTAGCGCAAGGCGTCTGGGCTGCGTTCCTGACGCTGCCGCGCACCGTCACGACAGACGCCCGGACAGGAGCGGTGACCTACGGCAATGTCTACACGCAGCTGCTGGAATACATCGTATCGGTCGACCTCGTGTTCTATGGATTGATGGTCGCGGCCGTGATCGTGATGCGCAGGAGAGCGCCGACCCTCCACCGTCCTTACCGGACCTGGGGCTATCCCGTGGTGCCACTTATCTACATATTGCTCGCGGCTCTCTTGATCCTCGACCTGGCATACCTAGCGCCGTCTACTTCGGGCATCGGATACCTCTTAGTCCTAACAGGAGTTCCGGTGTATCTTGCCTGGCGCGCGCGAGCGCGGTCGGGTGAAGACGTTGGTTAAGCTATCGATTGCCATAGGTGCCGCCGGGGCACTGCTGTTTGTCGGCACGGTCGGCGGCCTTCTGTATTTCTCTGTAAACGGGCGCATGGCCGGCGTCAGGCGGGCATTGCGGCCGACGCGGAAGGCAGAAGGGAGGAAGCGATTCGTCTGTATACAGAGGGGCTGGCGCGGCAACCGACGTTCGCTACACACCGGGCCCTCTTGTCGAATCGCGGAACTGCATACTCTGGCCTCGGTGACCGCCGCCTCGCCGAGAAGGATTACGACGCGGCCATCAAGCTCGATGGCCGCTTCCTGGAAGCTTATGTAAACCGCGCGATGACTCGCCGCGAGCGCGGTGAGTTGAAGAAGGCGCTGCAGGACTGTGAAGCCGCGTTGCGCGTCGACTCGACGTATGCGCGCGCCTACATCGAGCGCGCGCAGGTGCACCTGCGCAGTGATCGGATCAAAGATGCGCTGCGGGATTGCGAGACGGCGATCTACTGGAACCGCCGCACGCCCGAGGCGTTCTCGGTCCGCGGAGGTATTCGTTATGAGCGGGGCGACTATGCCGGCGCGCTTGCTGATTTCGACCAGGCCGTTGCGCTCGGGGCATCGCCTCACACGCTCTCGGCACGGGCCTGGCTGCGGGCAAGCTGCCCAGAGGCAACGCTGCGAAATGCAGATGACCCGATCGCCGATGCCAAGCGTGCCTGCGAGCTACGTCACTGGCGGCAGGAGCACCCGCTGCAGACGCTCGCCATGGGGTACGCGGAGAAGGCTGACTTCGAGGCGGCGGTGAAGCATCAGCGCCAGGCGCTCGAGCTTATCCGTGATGCAGAACGACGGCAGCGCGCACGAAAGCGGCTGGCGCTTTACGAGCGGCGCAAGCCGTTCCGCGACATACCGCCGAATGACCCGCAACCCGAAGCAGCGCCGCCGCAACAATTCCGCTTCCCCAACGGCCGTTCTTCCTCTTAGTTGCATCACATGAACAGCTCCGAACAGCAATCCGTCGCACCGGCACCTGCATCCTCACCGACGCGCCGCATGTCTGCGGAGGCTGTGATCGGCACCGGGGTGACGATCGCGGCGCTCGGCGTGCTGTTTCTCCTGCTCGGCTGGGCGCAGTCGATGCGTGATGAGGACGCTGCAGCGTGGGTCCTTCTCGGGATCGGCGCAGTGATGCTGGTCGGCGGCGGAATGGCGGCCGCATTTGGACAGGCCGGCAACAGGTCGGACGCGGCGACCCGCGCAGCCGCGAGCGACAGCCCGACTGCACAGGGGCCGAACGAACGGACGGTTTAGTCTTCCTTTTCCGCTTCGCTCTCGCCTTCGCCGTCAGGCGTGACGTTGACGGCGATGTTCACCAGTCGCCAGGCATCGGATTCCTGGATGTAGCGAAGCTTGAATTGCACGTTGTTTCCGCGCGTCGGGTAGTCGCCTTTTAGCAGCAGCAAACCGTCTTCGTCGAACCCGGGCGCCGGATCAAACATCGGTTGTAGATCCGCGATCTGGCTGATATCGACTTCCTGGTCGACGAACGTGGCGAATGCCTCCTGCAGTTCCTGCGGCGTAATCTGCTTCCGCCAGATGTCGGCGATTTGTTTGTGGAAGGCGGTGAAATTTTTCGCCTGCACTGCGCGGTTGAACGCGAGCAGCGACTCCAGCACGAGCGCGCGTGCTTCCCCGTCCGTCGGCGGCTTCGCCGGCGTGACGTCCACTTTGATGCCCATCAATTTCCAGGCGGCCCTCTCGTTCACGTACTTCAACCGGAACTGCACCGCGGTTGGCGCCGTCGAGTAGTGGCCCTGAACGACGAGCACGCCATCGTCATCGATTGCGGCCGGTTGATCGAAGACGGGGTCGAGCTTTGAGATCGCTGCCAGATCGATCTCCTGATCGACGAAGGTCTGAAAAATCGACTTCAGGTTCGCGGGCGTGATCTGCTCACGCCAGAGCGCGGAGATTCGCTTGTGAAACCGGGTGAAGTCTTTCGCCTGGATCGCTTTGTTGAAGGCGAGCAACGATTCTTCGGTCAGCGTTTCCAGCTCCTTCTGTGACGGCACGAGCGGCGTTTGGGCGTGGGCGCCGAGCGACACGAGCAACAAGCAGAGAACGGCGATGCTGCGCATGATCGCGCATCCTGTTGAGTCCGCAGCGCTGCGTCAATCGTCCGGTGCGCGCGAGCCCCTGTGCGCGCGGCTTCAGGAGCGGCGCGGCCGTTCACGGCCCAGATCGTGCTTAAGAATGATGGCAGATGAACGTGTCGCTGGAAGAATACGCCGCCGCCGACAAGAACGTGCCGATGCGCGAGCTCGTGGCGAACCTTCAGCAGACGCTGGAGCGGAACCACCAGAAGATTCTCGCTGCTGCCTTAAGCGACTGGCAGCGCAAGTATGGCGGGCGCGACCCGAGCGACGCGTGCGCCAGTGTTCGCATCGCTCCGCCGGCGCCGCGCACGCGAAAAGCGAAACCGGCCTTTCAGAAACTCGTGCGCCGCAGCCGGAATAATCCCGGCCGGGGTCGCTCGAGCCGAGGCAACAATTAGACGGCGCGCGGCGGCCTTCCACCGCATGTCGGCGTGCCGTGCCGATGGCTTGCGCCTATTCCTTGCGATTCTTCGCCTCGACTTCGCGGAACTGGCCACCAGTGCGCGAAGCGAGACGCTGGAGCATCTGCCGCTCATCTGCCTTTTCCTTACCCGTGATGTAGTAGATGGCGTGCACGCGCGCTTTTTTGCTCAGCGTCTTCTGGCCTTCATCAACGACGCGGTAAATATCTTCCGGCTCGATCTTCTTCGCTGGGTCGCTCAGTGACTGGCCGGTCGCGTTCCCGTCGGTGATCATGTAAACGGTCTCCGGTTTCAGCTTGAACGCTTCCTCCAGCGCGTAGTCGTGGCGCGTGCCGCCGGGGCGGTCGGGCTTCTTCTTCGCTTTGTTGAAATCAACATCGCTCTGGATGTGCGCGATCGCGGCGGACTTGTTCGCGTCCGTCGCCGGCACGAGAGCGGGCTTCCACGGATACGCGCCGCCCGACCACCGCACGATCCCGAATTGTGTTCCCGGGCTCAGGCTCTGCACGAGTTTGATCGCCTCGTCGCGCACGCTCTGGAAACTTTGCTCCCTGCCGAGCTTCACCAGCTTGTTGCCTTCCGCATCGCCGGTCCGCGCGAACATGGAATTAGAGACGTCGATCATGATCACGACGCTCGTGCTCACATCGCGAATCCCGAAGAACGTCACAGGCGCGCGGCTGCCGGTCCCGCCGAGGCCTCCGCCGCTCATCGGTGCTGCCGCCGCACTAAAATTCACCGCGCCACCGCCGCCGGCCATCTTCGGCACGCCGATCGATGTTTTCGGCATCGGCAGATCCGGCATCTCGGGAAGCGCCACTTTCGAAATTCCGGTCGTCAGCACCCGTTTCGGCACTGCGGCCGGCTGGCTCTGCGTCTGCATGCGTTTCTCCATCTGCACGCGATGTTGCAGGGCTTGCTGGCTGGGATTCGGTGATTTCGGCCCGCCTTGAAAGGTAAGCTTTCGCTCTGCCGAGTAGCGCGAGACGACGTAATACGCCGCGCCACCTGCGAAGAGTAGATGCACTACCACGCTCACCACGAGCACCGGCGAGAACAGCCACGCGCCGCGCTTCAGCGTCGTTGCAGATGCCGCGCTGTCCACGTAGCCAATTTACCAGAGTCTGGACTGGCGAGGGTGAATAGCTATCGCTTCGCCGCGTGCCGAGGGCGACCCATCAACACCTCGCGGCCGACGAGATAGAGAATCACGGTCAGCCCGAGAAACGGGATGATGCTGAGGATGTCCGACCATGGTCCTTCGAAAAGCGGATTATGCTCGTGCGACCACTTCTCGAACGCGTCGAGACGCTCTTTAATCGGGATGTTCAGGAACGCGAAGAGGACTCCTGCGAGCGCGCCGCCGGCGATGTAACCGGACGCAAGCAGCACACCGTTGCTCTTGTCGCCCTCAGCGATGAGCTGGTCCTCGGTCAACTCGCGGCCGGCATGTTTCCGCCGTGTGTACTTGTCGACCAGCGTGCGCACCATGCCGCCGACGAAAATTGGAGCGGAGGTCGAAATTGGAAGATACACGCCGGTCGCGAAAGCGAGTGATGGAATACCGGCGAGCTCGAGCACAATCGCGATGAAGACGCCGAGCAGCACCAACCCCCACGGCAATTCGGCACTAAGGATGCCTTTGATGATGTAGGACATGAGGGTCGCTTTCGGCGCGGTGAATTTCTGCACGCTGGTGCCGTCCGGCCGTTTGTCGTAGACGCCGTTGATGCCGGGATCGGCGAGATAAACCGGAACGCCATCGTTGTTGACGAGATACTTGCCCGCGGGGCCTTGCTCCGGCGCGACTTTGTGGAAGACGAAATACTCATTCGTGTCCGTCCCGGCATCTGCGCCGGCCAGGCGCTCGCGTTTGGGTTGGCCGCTCGCGTCTTTCGCGAACTCGGCAGGGTTGATGCGATAGTCGGGCGCAAACGTGAAGTCCTGGTTGCCCGCTACCGGAACGTAAACGGAGCCCGATTGGTTCAGCTTCATCAGAATCGGACCGAGGATGAGCGCGGAAGCGAGCGCGCCCACGAGTATCGCGATCTGCTGATACTTGGGCGTGCCGCCGACAAGGAATCCGGTCTTCAGATCCTGCGACGTGGTGCCGCCGTTCGACGATGCGATGCAGACGATGCCGCCGATCGAGAGCGCCGTGACAAAGTATGGCGGCGCGGTCCAGCCGAGCACCACGAACACGAGGCAGGTCAACAGGAGCGTGGCGACGGTCATCCCGGAGATTGGGTTCGATGACGAACCGACTTCGCCGGTGAGACGCGACGAGACGGTAACGAAGAGGAACCCGAAGGCCACGATCAGCAGCGCGCCGGGCAGGTTGAATTGCAGGTTCAACTGTGGCGCGATCATGATGACGACGAGGAGCGCGATGATCCCGCCGAGCACCCACTTCATCGACAGATCCTGGTCGGTGCGGGGGGCGTTCGTCGTCCCACCGCGGCTACCGCGTAGATCCGCGAGGCCACCTTTCAAGCCGCGCCAAATGATAGGCAGTGAGCGACACAGGCTGATGATCCCGGCCGCGGCGACCGCACCCGCGCCGATGTAAAGCACGTAGCCGCGCTGAATTTGCGAAATGCTCATGTTCGCGATCGTGTTCGCGGTCTCCGGTGCAAGCGGCGCGGCCGCGGTGGAGCCGAAGTATTTGATCGCCGGGATCAGCACGAGATACGACAACACGCCTCCGCCCATCATGATCGCCGCGATCCGCGGTCCGATGATGTAGCCGACACCGAGCAGAGCGGGGTTGTTCTCCAGCGCGATCGACGCCCCTTCGAACGGCCTCCCGAACACCTTCGTCGGGACTTCCTTCATTAGTTTAAAGATTTGGAGCAGGCCGTAGTAAATGAAGCCGATGCCGAAGCCGCCCATGATGATCTTGCCGCCGCCGACGGCTTCGTCTGCCTCGGTCGCGCGATGATCGGCGTGCGCGGCTTCCCGCGATTCCTGTGACGCGCCGGCCTTCAGCACCTCGGCACACGCGGTGCCTTCCGGGTATTTCAAAAATCCATGCTGCTGTACGATCAACGCGCGCCGCAGCGGAATCATCATCAGGATGCCGAGCAACCCGCCGAGCACCGCGACAAGCATCACGCGCGTGATTTCGAGATCGAACCCGAGAATCATGATCGCAGGCATCGTCACGCCCAGGCCGAAGGCGATCGATTCACCGGCTGACCCGGCAGTTTGCACGATGTTGTTTTGCAGGATGGTCGAATCCCGCATGCCAAACTTCGAGAGCAGCCGAAAGATCGTAATCGCGATCACCGCCACCGGAATCGACGCGCTCACCGTCAGGCCAACCTTGAGGACGAGGTAAAGGGAGGACGCGCCGAAGATGATCCCGAGCAGCGTGCCCACGATCAGCGGCAGCGGCGTAAATTCGCGCAGCCTCGTGTTGTCGGGAATGAAGGGCCGGAAGCACGCGAGCACCGGGTTTTCCGGTTTGGCGCCGACGATGTCGGGCATTTCGTTTGGTGGGTTTGCGGTCTGGGATGTGTGCATGCGGGGCTCCTAGGAAGAATCGGATGCTGACCGCGCGCGGC
>DATHXZ010000324.1:0-2956 GCA_035459405.1 Chthoniobacterales bacterium | reverse complement strand
GTGGTCTACGAAGACAACAAACCCGTCGGCGTCTCGAACGTCGTCATCTCGACCCAGCACGCCGCCGACACCGAGCACGCCGAGATCGAGAAGTTCTGCATCGAAAAGATCATCCGCAAGGTGCTGCCGAAGAACATGCTCAACGGCGTCACCGAATACCTCATCAACCCGACCGGCCGCTTCGTCGTCGGCGGACCGCAGGGCGACACCGGTCTCACCGGCCGCAAGATTATCGTCGACAGCTACGGCGGAATGGGCCGTCACGGCGGCGGCGCATTCTCCGGCAAGGACCCGAGCAAGGTCGACCGCAGCGCTGCCTACATGGGCCGCTGGGTCGCGAAGAACGTTGTGGCCGCCGAGCTCGCGCGCCGCTGCGAAGTGCAGTTCGCCTACGCCATCGGCCATCCGCAGCCAGTTAGCGTCCACGTGAACACCTTCCTCACGAACAGCGTCCCGGAAGAAGACATCGAGAAGGCCGTGCTGAAGACCTTCAGCTTCAAGCCGGCCGACATCATCAAGCAGCTCGACCTGCTCCGCCCGATTTACAGCAAGACCACCAATTACGGCCACTTCGGCAAAGACGATCCCGACATCACGTGGGAGCGCACCGACAAAGCCGAAGCCTTCAGGAAAGCCGTCCGCTAACCCGCTTCTATCTATATATGAGCACCACAACTACCGCCCCCAAGAAGACCAACGACTACAAAGTCGCCGACATCAGTCTGGCCGACTTCGGCCGCCGCGAGATCGACATCGCCGAGCAGGAAATGCCCGGCCTGATGGCGATCCGGAAAAAATACGCAGCCTCCAAACCGCTCGACGCCGTCCGCGTGACCGGCTCGCTGCACATGACAATCCAGACCGCCGTGCTCATCGAGACGCTGGTCGACCTCGGCGCCGACGTTCGCTGGTGCTCGTGCAACATCTTCTCGACCCAGGACCACGCCGCGGCCGCGATCGCCAAAACCGGCGTACCGGTGTTCGCATGGAAAGGCGAGAGCCTGGAGGAATACTGGTGGTGCACCAACCAGGCGATCTCGTTCCCCGACGGCAAAGGCCCGCAGCTCGTCGTTGACGACGGCGGCGACGTGACCCTGTTCATCCATAAAGGCTACGAGCTCGAAGAAGGCAGCGACTGGATCGATACCGAAGCCAGCAGCCACGAGGAGAAAGTCATCAAGGACACGCTGCGCGAGATCAAAGCGGAGAACCCATACCGCTGGCACGAGATGGTGAAGGAATGGCGCGGCGTCTCGGAAGAGACAACCACCGGCGTCCATCGCCTCTACCAGATGCTCGACAAGGGCAAGCTGCTCGTGCCGGCGATCAACGTGAACGACACCGCCACGAAGTCGAAATTCGACAACCTTTATGGCTGCCGCCACTCGTTGATCGACGGCATCAACCGCGCGCTCGACGTGATGATCTCCGGCAAGGTCGCGGTCGTCTGCGGCTACGGCGATGTCGGCAAAGGCTGCGCGCAATCGCTCCGTGGCCAGGGCGCTCGCGTCATCGTCACCGAGATTGATCCGATTAACGCGCTGCAAGCTGCGATGGAAGGCTACGAAGTCACCACCCTCGAGGACACTCTCGGCCGCGGCGACATCTACGTCACCACGACCGGCAACGTCGACATCATCACGCTGGAGCACATGCAGCAGATGAAGAACCAGGCGGTCGTCTGCAACATCGGCCACTTCGACAACGAAATTCAGGTCGACGCGCTGAACAACGCGAAAGGCGTGAAGCGCACCAACATCAAAACCGGCGTCGACAAGTACACGTTCCCGAAAGGCAACGAAATCTTCCTCCTCGCCGAAGGGCGGCTCGTGAACCTCGGCTGCGCCACCGGCCACCCGTCGTTCGTCATGTCGAACAGCTTCAGCAACCAGGTCCTCGCCCAGCTCGACCTCTGGGCCGGGAAGGACAAATACAAACCGGGCGTCTACATCCTGCCGAAGAAGCTGGACGAAGAAGTCGCGCGCCTGCACCTCGAGAAGATCGGCGTAAAGCTCACCCGCCTTACACAGAAGCAGGCCGAGTATCTCGGCGTGGACCCGGACGGCCCGTATAAGCCAGGTCACTACCGCTACTAAGCGGCTGCTGTAGCAGCAAAATTCACGAGCGCCGCCGGAGCGATCCGGCGGCGTTTTCGTTCCGCGGTGCGCGCTGCGCGCCTGGTAGGGACATCGCGCTGCGATGTCCAGTACGTGTGGCAAGGTCTGGGATGATGGAAGGTCCTGATCGCGACCCACCCGCCTCGGACGCCGCAGCGCGGCGTCCGTACCAAGCGCCGCGGATTCCAGTTCCACCGCGGACGACATTGCCGCATGAGGTGCGTCCTTCGTCAATCCAGCGAAGGAGATCTATTTCATCACGATCTGCTGCCAGACACGTGGAGTGAACCAGCTGCAGTGCCACACGTGGCGGACCCGCTGATCGACACAATCAAACATCGCAACGATCGCGGCGACTGGTATGTCCATCTCACGATGTTGATGCCGGACCACGTTCAGTTCCTCGTCTCATTCCCACGTGACAAGCACGGGCAAACCACGATCAGCAAATGGAAGGAGTGGACAGCGAAAACGCTGCGCGTCGAGTGGCAGCGCGACTTCTTCGAACACCGTCTCCGCCGTGATGAGAGCTATCGAGAGAAAGTCGATTACATCCTCTTGAATCCGGTGCGCGCTGGATTGTGTGCCAAGCCGGAAGACTGGGCGTTCGTCTTGATCGCTGACCCGCAAAGGTAGGGACATCGCGCTGCGATGTCCGAGCGCGTCGCTGCATCTCACGACATGGAACGTTCTCAAACGATGCCACGTGGCTCGGACGCCGCAGCGCGGCGTCCCTACCTCGCGATCGCGCCGCCCTTGATCACGAGCCGGACCTGCCGCACGGCACGGATGTCGCGCGTCGGATCGCCTTCAACCGCAACCAGGTCCGCCAGCAGCCC
>DATHXZ010000323.1:0-3239 GCA_035459405.1 Chthoniobacterales bacterium | reverse complement strand
CTGGCCGGGCTCAATCAAGACGTACGGCCGGCACTTCCACCCCCGGCTCAGCTCGCGCGCCGGACCATGTGGCTCCGGCTCTGCCGTGGCGCCCTTGCCTTTTTCGCCGGTGGGATTTTCCGCACTAATCGATCTCGTCTGCGCTTGCGAAACCCGCGCGAGATTGCCGAGCGTCATTGCAAGTCCGTTGAATTGCTTCATGCGTATTTCTCCAATGCTTCACACAGGCGTGACCAGCACATGCAGCAGAATTAACGACTCATCCTCTGCGATCACTATTCGTAGTTGCGCCATGGGCCTAGACTCCAATCGATAGTTCAGTACATGAGCCTGGTAGGAGCACGAGGCGGTCGGCGTGCATCGGTTGCCCGACTGCTTATTCCTCATCATGATCTGCCTTCCACAGCTGGTGCAGAAAAAGCGTGCTGTTACGATGTCGGATTTCAACCGCAGGTATATGTGTGCCCTTTAACGTATTGAACATCATAAGCAGGTTTGGCCTAACAGCCGCAATTTCGATCGCTGCGGTTCGTATCCGCATTACGCTGTCAGCGTCGATCCGTTGATTTGTTTGCATAAGACATCACGCTTACCGCCCCGGATCAAGTGGCACCGCCAGCAGCCGACGCGAGTCGTGCACAGGGCCGTCCGGTCGATCCATGACGAGCCAGACCACATACGATTGCCGCGTGGTTGGTTCGCAGCCCACGAACGGCGTGCACCGCGCGTTCCACGTCAGGTAACTAACGATATGCACCTGACCGAATCGCTGGTCGATCACGGGCGCGGCGATTGCCCCATGCTGCACGCCGATGCTTAAACCCAGGCACACCACAACGAGGCAGATCGCGCCGGCCGCGATCGCGCCGACACAGCTCATGTGCAACCGCTGTTGCATGTTCACTGCCAAGCTGGCTCACCCACGACCGCTTCGGTTCGGCGCCGTTATTGCGCCGCGTAGCCGCCGTCCACGGCCAAATTAGCCCCGGTAATAAACGACGCTTCGTCCGATGCGAGAAACAAAATCGCGTTGGCAACCTCGATCGGCTTGCCAAACCGGCTGATCGGGTGCCGCTCCCAGAGCCATTTCAGGGCGCCCGTTAAGTGCGCTGGATTGTGTACCGGACCACCAATCAACGGCGTTTCGATTGTGCCGGGTGAGACGGCATTCACGCGAATGTTCCGATCGGCAAACTCAACCGCCAGCTGGCGTGTCAATTGCAATAGGCCGCTTTTAGAAGGCGCGTAGATCGATTGATTGGGAATGCCGCACGTCGCCGAGATCGAAGCGACGTTGACGATCGCGCCGGAAGCCTGATCGAGCATCACCGGCAGCACATGCTTACAGCACAGCAGCGGTCCCTTGAGATTAATCCCGAGCACGCGGTCGAACTCGTCGGACGTAAGTTCATGCAGGCTCTGGCCGCTGGCGACGCCTGCATTGTTGACGAGAATATCGATCCGGCCCCACGCGTCTAGCCCGGTTCCGATCATCGCCGCGACATTGGCTTCGTTTTGCACGCTGACGTGCAGTCCGAGCGCCTCCCCGCCTGCCGCAGCGATACGCTCCACCGTCGCTTGCACGCCCTCGGCGTTGCGATCCGCAGCCAACACCTTGGCACCTTCGTGCGCGAAACGTTCAGCGGTAGCTGCGCCGATGCCGGAAGCGGCACCCGTGACGATCGCCACCTTGTTTTGCAACCGTTCACCCATATGATTGTGTCCTTTATGTGCCCGGTGGCGTTACCAGTGCAATGTTACGCCGAGGAACTCGTCGCCGTGATGGTGCAGCCCATCGTACATCATCGGCGCCTGATCGGCGTTGACGTGGTGACTGATCAAATCGTCGATGCGCAGCTTCCCGGTTTCGAGCAGGTGAACGATCAGCCGGAACGCGCGATCGCGCACAAACGGAAACTTTTCCCGTGGCAGATCACCGATGGCCGAGCCATGCGCCCCGATCAGCGCGATCGAGCGGCCATGCAGATCCCAGTAAAAATCAACGTCGCCCGCGATCCCGCGTGGACTACCGACCATGATCACGTGGCCGCCATCGGTGACGATCGACATTGCGGTGCGTACAACATCCGGCACGCCCGTAGCGTCCACCACAATATCCGGCAGCGCGCCGTTATTGATCGCGCGCAATGTCGGCCTTAAATCGCCGGTAGTTGGATCAACCGTGGTCACGCCCGCGGTACTTTCCGCGATGTGGCGGCGATGCACTTGGGGCTCGATGCCGATCAGCGGATACGCACCGGCCGATGAAAACAGCCGCAGCGTAATCTGACCAATTAAGCCCAAGCCAAAGACCGCGACCGATTGGCCGAGAATCTGCGAACTCCGCGCGAGTGCGGTGAGTGGAAAGCGCGCCAGCACCGCACATGCAGCGACTGGCGTTTGGACCGTTTCGCTGATCCGCCAGATTGGTGCGGCGACGCCGTTCGTAGTGTTGCCGACGTTCATGATCGTGTGGCTTTCATGGCGTCCGGCCCAGATCACGCGGTCATTCGGCGCATATGCTTCCACCCCCTCGCCCACACGGACGATACGGCCAACCGCACTGTACCCTGGCACGAATGGAAAGCGCGGTCAGCTACGCGTGGGGTCGGTCAGCCATTGGTGGACGCCGGTATAGACGGCAAGCTCGGTGCCGGAACTGATCGCGCTAGCCTCGGTTTGGATGAGTACGTGGCCCGGTCCCGGCTCCGGTACCGCGTACGACTCAATTGCCACTTCACCCGGACGCGGCATCACCACACGGAATCCTGCTTGCATCAATATCTGCTCCATAGTTATTGCGCGGTCCAGCCGCCATCGATCGTTAATACGGCGCCGGTCATAAAGCTTGAGGCTTCGGAGGCGAGAAACACAATCGCGCCTGCCAATTCAGCGGGTTTGCCCCAGCGATTTAGCGGAATTTTGTCGGCAAAGGCGCGGTAGGCAGTCGGGTTTTCAAGCAACGGGCGATTCATTTCGGTGGCGAAGGGACCTGGGGCAATCGCATTGACCAGCAGGTTATGCGGTGCCCATTCGGCGGCGAGCGTACGGGTGAGTTGGATGACGCCGCCTTTCGCTGCCGTGTAGGCCGGGCGTTCGGCCAGCCCGACGAGGCCGAGCATCGAGCTGACGTTGATGATTCGGCCCTAGCTTGCCTCAATCATGCCGGGGGCAGCAGCTTGGCTGCAAACAAACGAGCCTTTCAAGCTGATGTCAACGATCGCGTCCCAGTCGTCCAG
>DATHXZ010000322.1:0-4721 GCA_035459405.1 Chthoniobacterales bacterium | reverse complement strand
GACAACTACCGGCAGGCCTTCTCGCAGACGCCGGGCTTGCTGGTCAGCGAGCTGGTGAATCCAAGCCTGCTCAGCGTCAGCTCGCGCGGCATCGGCGATCCGCATGAAACGCAGAACCTGCTCGTGCTGAAAGACGGCATTCCGTTCGTCCTCGATATGTTCGGCTACCCGACGGTTTACTACGTGCCGCCGTTCGAGGCGATCGATCGGCTCGAGTTCGTGCGCGGCGGGGCGTCGTTGCTCTATGGGCCGCAGCCGTCGGGATCCCTGAACTACGTCACGCACTTGCCGCAACGCGATCGGCCGTTCGGCGCGTTCGTGCAACAGACGTTCGGGTCCCACGATCTGCTTTCGACGTATCTCTCGTTCGACGGCACGGTCGATCGCGTCGGTTATCTCGGCTACTTCAGCCGCCGCTCGGGCGAGACGTTCCGGGAGGAGAATGGCGACTTCGAGACGCTCGGCGGGAGCTTCAAGCTCGTGTTCATGCCGCAAGACCCGACGCGTCTAATCTTCAACTTCGACGCCTACAGTGCGGACAGCGGCGAGCCCGGCGGACTGACGTTTGCGACCGGCCCACGCGCGCTGAATTACAACGAGAATCGCGACGCGACCCAAAACCTGTTCGATCGCGTGCGCGTCGAACGGTATCAGCCGTCAGTCACGCTGGAGCACGAATTCCAGCCCGGCACGCTCACAACGCTGACGGCTTACGGCGGCTACGTTAGCCGGTTCAGCAAACGTCAGCAGGGCACCGGATTTGGCCTCACGCCGGCTGGATCGAGCGCGGACAACAACGTGATCCAGCTGCAGGAATTCTACACCACGGGCGCCGACGCCCGGCTGCGGCACGACTGGAACTGGGGCGCGAACACGAACACGCTCACCGCGGGCGGGACGTTCTTTTACTCGGATTCGCCGTTCACAGTCCGGCGCGGTAACAGCCCGGACGCCGACGATGGTGAGCTGCGGCAGGATGTCGATCGCGAGTCGATCTACGGTGCGCTCTTCGCGGAAAACAAGTTCACGTTGGGGCGACTGAGCGTCGTGCCGGCTGCGCGCCTCGAGCTGCTCGAGCAGCGCGTGGACGAGAAGTTAAACCTCGGCACGGGCGAGAGGCTGACGCCGACGTCGGAGCTTTCGAAAGAGAGGGACTTCGACGCCGTTCCGCTCTTCGCGCTTGGATTCGAATACGATCTCGGCGCGAACTCGGAAGCGTATTTCAATGTCGCCCAAGGCTACAAGCCCAAGACCTACACCGATGTCGTCCCTCTCGGCACGAACGACACAATCAGCGAGAATCTCGAGCCGGGTGAATCGCTAACCTACGAGCTCGGCATCCGCGGCACGCCACAGCCATGGCTCACGTTCGACACGAGCCTGTTCCTGATCGACTACGACAACCGCTTCGGCCGCGTCGGCAGCAATCTCCAGAATGTCGGCCGCTCGATCAACAAAGGGTGGGACGCAGCTGTAGAAGTCGACATCGTCAAAGCCATCGATGTCGCGTGCGGGAGCAATCACGCGGAGACGTTTGGGTCGTTCTCGCTCTACGCGAATGTCGAGCTGCTCGACGCCGAGTTCGTAGCCGGTCCGCTGGACGGCAAAGAGCCGCAGTATGCGCCGGATTACCTCTTCCGCACCGGCGCGATCTACCGCTGGCGCGATCGGGTGAAGGTGGCGTTGATGGGCACGATGGTGGACGAGCATTTCGCCGACGACGGCAACAGCCCGAACTTCCGCGTGCCCGGCTACAGCGTGTGGGACCTGACAGCCGAGGCGAAGGTCTACAAAGATCACGTGCGCGTGCTCGCGGGGATCAACAACCTGTTCAATCAGGATTATTACTCGCGCATTCGGAGCAACGGCATCGATCCCGCCGCGCGGCGCAACGTCTACGCCGGTTTTTCGTTGGCGTTTTGAATTCGCAGCGGGCTGCTGTAGCCGCTTCGCTGTGCGAAGCGCGAGATGTGCATGAATAGCTCGCGCGGGTTGCGTCTCCCGCAGGAAGACGGCTACAGAACTTTTCGTTGGCGTTTTGATGGTAGGGACGCCGCGCTGCGGCGTCCAAAACGCGCGGCTCGCGCAGAAGGTTCTTCGATGCCCCCCCGGCAAGCCACGCGCGCTGGACGGCGCCGCGCGCCGTCCCTACCCGTTCGATCTGCCGACGGCCTTCGGCACAATCTGCTTGCGGACGCGTTCGCCGAGGAAATCGAGCACCGTCACGAGGATGAGGATGAACAGCAGAACGGTCGCGAACTTGTTCCACTGATAGTACTCCTGATACGTGTAGAGCTGAAGCCCAACGCCTCCCGCGCCGACGTAGCCGATGATCGCAGCTGAACGGATGTTGTACTCCAGCATCCAGAGCGAGTAGCTCCAGACGAGCGGCTTCGCATGCGGCCAGAGGCCATATTGGAACGCCTGAATCGTGCGCGCACCGAGAGCGCGGAGCGCTTTCGCGACATCGACGTCCACCGATTCGAACGCGTCGCTGAAGAACTTCCCGAGATAGCCAATGCTGTAGAATGTCAGCCCGATCACGCCTGCGAGGGTGTTCGGCCCGACAACCGCTACCGCGATCAACGCCCAGATCAGGCTCGGGATGGTGCGAATGCCGTTCATCAGCATGCGCGCGATGAAGACAAGCCACGCAGGCGAAAGAGTACGTGCGCCAGCAATCGCGATCGGGATCGAGAGGATGATCGCAAAGGCGGTGGCCATCACGGCCATTTGAAATGTTTCCCAGAGGCCGATCATCGTCTGACCAGCCACAGAGAAATCAGGCGGGAAAAAGTTGCCGAGGAAGCGCCTGGTGTTCGCCAGATAATCCAGATCCCGCCCGGATCCCCGCAACACGCCGGCGGAGCTCAGCACCATGAGCAGAAACACCGCGAGCGAAACGTTGAGGACGTTCAGCCGATGGTGCCACGGCAGCGATACTGCCGCCTCGAGGTCCGGCTCCGGCGGTCGAGCCTGCGGCCGGCGCTCGCTAACGGACGCCTGCATTCACCTTCCGAATGCGCCAGTTCTCCGGGTTGATCGGATCGAGGCTGATCGCGTAATCGGCGAACCGCTCGACAAGCGCGGCATCGTGCAGCACGCACATGACGGTGCGCTTCTGCTCGTGCGCCTGCTGCCGCAAAATGCCGAGCACCCGGCCGCAGAGATAAGCGTCGAGATTTGAGACCGGTTCATCGGCGAGCAGCAACTCCGGCTCCTGGAACAACGCCCGCGCGATCGCCGCGCGCTGCTGTTCGCCGCCTGAGATGTCAGCGGCCCGACGGTGCACATATTCGCCGAGGCCGAGATCGATCAGGAGCCGAACGGCTTCGAGTTTATCGGCCCGCGGCATGTGGACGAGCGTGCGCCACCAGGGATAACGGCCGAGCCGGCCAGCGGTGACGTTGCGCAATAACGAGCTGTTTTGCGCGAGGAGGAAGTTCTGGAAGATGATGCCGACGCGCTTCTGGTAATCCGGCGCATCGTGGAAACACCCCGCGTTGCAGCAGTAGGTGAGCTTGCCTTCGGTCGGCTTCACAAGACCTGCGAGGCAGCTGAGGAGGCTGGATTTACCGACGCCAGACGGGCCAACGATCGCGATGATGCTTCCCCGTGGCACGCGCCACGTCAGGTGACGAAACAGCCACTTGCCGTTTCGTTGAAAGCCGAGGTCCTCGATCGCAAGATGCGACGAGTCGCTGTCAGCCGCCGGCGACGTTGTCTGTGCTAGTGCAACCATTTACGAAGCGTAAAGGTAGGGACGGCGCGCTGCGCCGTCCAATGCGCGTGGCAACAGGTTTGAATGGCGCGTACACCCAAACGCGAGCAACGCGCCTCGGACATCGCAGCGCGGTGTCCCTACCCTCAGACGCTCTGCATGCTCACTGGTCATCACCAGTGAATTTCAACGCGTCGCGCAGCGGGCCGAGGTGCTTCTCCGCGTCGACCGGAATGAGCTTGGAGGTGAAGACATTGTCGCGCAGGGTCGCGTTCGCCGGCTCGTTCATCGTATCGACCGCTTTGCGCAGCGCCTCGCGATCATTCGCGGAGATGCTCGAGCGAACAGCGATCACGTGTGTGGGCACCGGCGCTTGCTCGGTCACTTTCTTCAGCTTCGCACGCTGTTCGACGGTGAGGTGCTTGTCTTTATCGAGCACGTAATAGCTGACGGCCGCAGCTTCCGCCTCGCCGTTCAGAACACGCTCGATGGCGGAGACGTATCCGGTTCCAAACCACACATTCCCCTTCCCGAAAAACGCCTCCGCGTCGGCTTTATCCAGCAATCCCTTTTGCTTCATGTCCCACAGCGGAATCAGATAGCCGGACGTGCTCGTCTTGCCGGAGAATGCGATCGGCTTGCCGCGCAGATCGTCGACACCGTCGTACGGCTTCTCCTTCAGCGAAACCCAGTAGCTCTTGTACCAATTGTTGCCCTCGATCTCACCGGCAAGGAGGATGTCGGCGATGTTCTTCTTGCGGGCGTTGATCATGTCGGTCGCGCTGAGGTAGCCGAGATCGATCGTGCCATTCGCCATGCCTTCGAGGATCACCGCGGAGGTGAGCGGGACGATCACCTCTACTGGCTTGCCTAGCTTCGCCGAGAGAAAATCCGACAGCGTTTTGCGCTCCTGCTGCATCATGTCTGGATTTTTGTCCGGCTTCAGAGCGATGACGACTTTCGGTAGCGACAGCTGCGCGACTGCCGAGGAGGCAACGAC
>DATHXZ010000321.1:0-3035 GCA_035459405.1 Chthoniobacterales bacterium | reverse complement strand
CGGTGGTTCGGTTTTGTCGGTCATTCGAGTATCGAGTCATAGGCATCCTCCTGCGTGTTGCTGCTATCGTGAGCACATAAGGTTCGCGCGGCATGCGAGACGAGGATGCGTCTCGTCGAATCAGGGCGCGTTTCCGAAAATTGCTTCCGACCTCGCGCCGGAACGCCGCCGAATCTCTGAATATGGCGCTCTCTTATACCTTGCGGCGACCGCTCGAAGCCAAGCCTCATGAATCACGCGAGCGCGTCGTGCTCGTCACCGGCGCGGCCGGGAACATCGGGAGCTATTTCGCGAGGGAGAACCACGGGCGTTATCGGCTACGGCTGATGTTGCGCGATCATGACGAGCGGGAAGAGCTGGAGCGTTTTGGCGAAGTGGTGATCGGCGACATTACAAACCTCGAGCAAATGAAGGAGCTTTGCCGCGGCGTCGACACCGTTCTTCACTTGGCAGCGAGCGCGAGCCCGTCATCGAAATGGGACGAAGTCCTGCCGGCAAACATCATCGGCACCTACAATATGTTCGCCGCGGCAAAGTCGGAGGGATGCCGCCGCGTGATCTACGCCTCGTCGATTCACGCCGTGTCCGGTTATCCTCCGGACGTGCAGGTGAAGACTTCAGATCCGGTGAATCCGGGAGATCTATACGGCGTCTCGAAGTGCTTCGGCGAAGCGCTCGCGCGTTACTGCGCGGAAAAGGAGAACGTCTCCGCGATTGCGCTGCGGATCGGAGCATTTCAACCGATCGAGACGGCGCAGGATGAATCGAACATCGGACTGCTCGACGCCTTCGTCTCGCAGCGCGATTTGAATCAGCTCATCATCCGCTGCATCGACGCCGAGCACATCCAATGGGCGGTGTTCAACGGACTGAGCAACAACCGCTTCAAACGTCTCGATCTTTCCGATGCGCGCGAGCTGGTCGGATATGAGCCGCAGGATGATCTCGCGGAAGAAAATCCGCAGCTCGAGCCAACAGAGCTCGCCGAGGATGTGCGGGCGCACAGCGCAGCCGACAAATCGCAGAAGTCCGGGTTGCGTGAGGATGTCGGCTGATCGAGCCGTCTCGACAGATGGACCCGTACGCGAAGCCGAAGGAAACAAAGGTCGGCGCGAATCGGCCCAAGATTCAGCACGTCGCGCAGGATCCTGGGAATCCGCGCAGCCGCCGGGATCGCGAGGCTGAGAAGCAAGCGGTGGCCGCAGAGCGTCGGGCGATCAAGAAATCAGCGCGCCGGCACCTGAAGCAACAAATGCTCTCGGAGGTGGAAGAGACGGAGTAGCAGTTTCGGCAACAACGGGGCGGTGGGACTAGTTTTTGCGCTTGTCGCAGAAGCGCGGGTTTACCAGAGTGCGCCTCGTGAGCTCAGGAGCCGAAGCGCCAGCGGTCAGCAAGCCGCTCGGATTCTCGACTACACGCTGGAGCTTGATCATTTCGGGGTCTCAGGTGGAGAGCGACGCCCGCGCAGCGCAGAAGGCGCTGGCCGAGCTCTGCCACACGTATTGGCGGCCGATTTTCTCTTTCGTGTGCCGCCGTGGCCACTCACCGGAAGAAGCGCAGGATCTCACACAGGATTTTTTCGCGATGATGATTCGCGAGAACTGGCTGAAGCACGCGGATCGCTCACGCGGCCGGTTCCGCTCGTTGCTGTTGAAATCGTTGCAACGATTTCTGCAGGACGAGCGCGACAAAGCACGTGCGCAACGCCGCGGCGGCCATCTTCAGTTCGTCGCCTGGGATGACTGGATGGCAGAGTCGCCTTCGCAGCTGAGGGTTTCGGCGAACACTGTCGACAAGCTTGCACCTGAGCAGCTGTTCGATTTCCGCTGGGCGGCAACGGTCGTTGAGCAGGCGCTTAGAAACCTGTCTGATGAATGCGAGGCGAAGGGGCGACGCCGGCTATTCGAGGTTCTCAGCCCGCACCTTGCTGCCCACCAGCCGGAGACATGCTACGCATCGCTCGCGCGCACGCTCGGCATCGGCGAAGGCACCGTCACGCGCCAACTTTATAACCTACGGCTGCGCTATCGCTGGCTGCTGAGGAGAGAGGTATCGAAGACCGTCTCTGACCTGACGCAGGTGGAGGAAGAGATCCGGTATCTTTGCGCCGCGCTCGCAGCCGGATCTGAGTAACAGAGATGAAACCTCCAGTCGGGCTGTCGGATTCCCTCGCGGGATTGCTCCAGAGCCCGACGAACTGTGAAAGGTGCGGCACCGCACTGCGGCTCGAGCAGGGCACGTGCGTGACCTGCCTGCTGGAGGAAGGCCTTTCCCCTGAGGCGATCAGTTCCGAAGAGCAGTTCGAAGCGGTGCTCGCCGAAGTGCCGATGCCGGACGAGCACTGGCGGCTCGGGAATTACGACATCCTGAACGAGATCGGACGAGGCGGGATGGGCATCATCTATCGCGCGCGGCAGCGTCGGTCGCGCCGGATCGTAGCGGTCAAGCGCGTGCTGAGTTACCACGCCGGCACGCAGGATCGGCTGCAGCGTTTTCGTCGCGAAGCGGAAGCAGCCGCGAGCCTCGATCACCCAAACATCCTGCCGATCTACGAGGTCGGCGAAACTGACGAAGGGCTTCCGTTCTTCAGTATGAAGTGGGCTACAGGCGGCAGCCTGCGGGACGCAGGTCCGGCGTTGCGCGAGGATCCGAAGGAATGCGTTCGGCTGATGGCAAAGGTGGCCCGCGCCGTCGCCTACGCGCACGAGTCCGGTGTTCTGCACCGCGATTTGCAGCCCGCAAATATCCTGCTCGATGGCCGCGGCGAGCCGCTGGTGAGCGACTTTGGCCTGGCGAAATGGATCGATGAGAACAGCGACCTTACCCGCACAGTCACCACATTCGGCACGCCGGGCTACATTGCGCCGGAACAATCTGAAGGACCCGCTGCCGCTGTTACGCGGGCGGCAGATATCTACAGCCTCGGTGCGATCCTCTTCAATCTCCTCGCCGGGCGACCGCCGTTTCAAGGGACGAACCCGCTCTCCGTGGTGCGACAAGCAGCCGAGTTGCCCGCTCCCCGCCTGCGGTCGTTA
>DATHXZ010000320.1:0-5115 GCA_035459405.1 Chthoniobacterales bacterium | reverse complement strand
GTCCTTGTTGCTCGAGCTGCCGCACCATATCGCTCGCGTGCGTCGCTCCAAACGCGCCAAGTGAGCTCAACAGCTTGTGCGCCCCCGCGGCGACCCCAGCGGCATCGCGTCGCTGGGCCGCGCCCCGCAGGACTTCCAACAACTGCGGCGTATCGGAGCGAAACAACGCGATCAGTTCAGCGACCAGTTCGTCGTCGCCGTCACAGATGTCGCGCAAATGGGCATGAGTGTGGACGCTGGCCTCGGCTGGAGGCCGTGCGGGCGCACCCCGGGATGACGGGATCGCGCCGAGCACACGGTCTAGTTCTTCTGCACCGATCGGCTTCGAGACGTAATCGTCCATGCCCGCGGCCAGGCAGCGCTCGCGATCACCCGCCATCGCGTGGGCAGTCATGGCTACGATTGGCGTGTGCTGGCCAGTGGCGCTTTCGATTTCACGGATCCGCGCTGTCGCTTCGAAGCCATCCATCTCCGGCATCTGGATGTCCATGAGGATGACGTCGAACTTTTGCGCGGTAAATGCGTCGACTGCTTCCAGTCCGTTCGACGCGTGCACGAGCGTGTGACCTCTCCGGCCAAGAATGCCGGCAGCGACGGCGCGATTAATCGCGTTGTCTTCTGCAACGAGGATGCGGAGCGCGCCGGGCTTTGCTGCGGCCCGACTCGTTGCTGTGGATTGTTTGTGGCGAGCCGCGAGCTCATTTCCGCTTAGCCCGCGCAGGATCGCGTCGAGCAACTCGGATTGCATCACCGGCTTGGTTAGCACGCTATGCACGCCGAGCTCACTGGCCCGGCTCGCCTCACCGGAACGCATCGCGGAGGTGAGCATCATGACTGTTGCGCCCGAAAGCGGTTGTTCCTGTTTGATCTGTTCCGCCAACGCGAAGCCGTCCATCTCCGGCATCATCGCGTCCACCAACACGAGCGGGAATGGCTCGCCCGCGGCGGCGGCCTTCTTCATCTCCACAAGCGCTGCCGGCGCGAACCGCACAACCGTCGGCTGCATGCGCCAGTTCCCCAGCATGTCTTCGAGAATGCGGCAGTTGACCGCATTGTCGTCGACGACCAAAACCCGCATGCCCGTAAGCTGCGCCGGATCGATTGGAGTCACTTCCGGCAGCGGTTCCTCGGAACTGCGGAGCCACGCGGTGAAATGAAATGTGGTGCCAACGCCGAGACGACTGTGGACCCAAATGCGGCCACCCATCTGCTGGACAAGTCGACTCACAATCGCGAGCCCCAGGCCGGTGCCGCCGTAATTACGTGTCGTTGATCCATCGACCTGCGCGAACGCTTCGAAGATCGCAGCCAGCTTCTCTTCCGGAATCCCGATGCCGGTGTCGCTGACGGAGAAATGAAGCTCCGTCTCACCGTTGTTAGTGGGTTCGGCCGTAACTTTCACGACCACTTCCCCGCGCGCGGTAAACTTGATCGCGTTGTCAGTAAGATTGAGCAGGATCTGTCGCAGGCGCATCGGATCACCGATCAAGTGATCCGGCACGTCCGCCGGGATGTCTGCGACGAGCTCGAGCTGCTTTTCATCCGCGCGAAGTCCGAGCGGCTTCAACATCGTGCCGACTGCCTCGCGTAGGCTGAAGCTGATCGACTCCATCTCCAGTTTGCCCGCTTCGATCTTCGAGAAATCGAGGATGTCGTTAATGACGCGGAGCAGCGAATGTGCCGACGTTTTCACCATGCCGAGGTACTCGCGCTGTTCGCGGTCGAGCTCGGTGTCGAGCGTGAGTTCCGTCATGCCGAGAATGCCATTCATCGGCGTGCGAATCTCGTGGCTCATATTGGCGAGGAACTCGCTCTTCGCGCGCGTGGCTGCTTCTGCGGCCTCTTTCGCCTTGCGCAGCGCTGCCTCGGCCCGCTTGCGCTCAATGGCTAGTGCAATCTGATTGCCGACGGAGGCGAGGAACTCCATGTCGCGCTGATGATAAACATCCTCTTTTTCGTAGTGCTGCACGGCCAGGACGCCGATCGTGCGCGTCGGTGTGCGCAAGGGGACACCGAGCCACGACGGTGAATCGGAGCCGCTCTTCGTGAATTTCCCTTGCTCATACATTTCGGCTTTGAGCTTCCGGTTCAGCAGGAGCGGCTCGCCGGTGCGCAGCACATAGCTGCTGAACCCCTGCCCGACCCGAAGCGGCGGTGGCATTGGATCGACCTTGTCGACCCAGAAAGCCCAGTGCATCAGATCGGTTTTCGGGTCGTGGAGAGCAACGAAACAGTTCTCCGCGTAAAGGAATTTGCTGATGGAACGATGTCCGAGCTGGAGCAGCTCATCGACGTCCGTGGTCGTGATCGCGCCCTGGACGATCTCGGAGATGACGTGCCGTTCCGCTTCTTCCCGACTGCGCTCGGTTACGTCTTCAACTGTTCCGACATTGCCGATCAATTCTCCGGCGGCCGAGCGGATCGCACTCGCGCGCCCCTGCAAACACCGAACTTCGCCATCCTGCTTGCGAACTCGGAACTCCGCGTAATCACCGGGGTGCTGCGTCCAATCGGCAGCGGCGATGGCGAGATCATCGGGGTGAACGACTCGCTCGAATCCGCCGTTGAGCGTTTCGGCAAGGGAAAGTCCGGTGATCGATTCCCACTGGCGATTGACGTAAACAACCTCGCCGGCCGCGTTCGTCTGACAAATCCCGATCGGCGCCGACTCGCTCAAGGTGCGAAAACGGTCTTCGCTGATCTCGAGGTTGATGCGCCGCGTTGCGACCTCGCGCATCTCGCTCGTGCTTTGCTGGATCGCGAGGAAAAGAAAAATGTCCTCGAAGATCACCCACCCGGCGTGCTCGATCCAGCGCCAGTGGCTGGCCGTGAAAATCCCGAACACCGATTGTGGGAAGAAAGTGCCGCGCGCCGCGTGGTCCACTGCCACAACAACAGTGGCAGTGACGAGCACGCGCCAGTCGCGATAAAAAGCGAGGAAAGCGAGCGACCCGAAGATGTGGAAATGCGTCTCGATCCGTCCACCGGTGAGATGGATCAGGAGAGCGGAGAAGAGCGTTTGCGACACGGCGACCGTGTGGCGGGTGAACACGGCGCCGGGTTGTTTGAGCGCGAGGTAAACCGGGAGACTGGCGATCGCGCCGCCGAGGAAAATGGCCGCCCAAACGTGCCAGTGAACCAAACTCTGCGTGCCTATCCAGGTGCGTGGCGAAATCCAGAGCGCGATCGCGATGCCCCCGAGCCACTGCAAAATCATCAAGCCGGCAAAGAGCCGATCCGCGCGACAATGGATCGCGCGGAGATTCTCGCGGAAGAGCGACTCGGCGCGCTGACCCCCAATCTGAGGCGAAGCTACTTGGTGCATTTCATTTCTCCTGCCAGGCAATCGGGAGCGAAAAGCCCGCAGCCGAACACCGGCGTTTTGCCGCCTGCCGGCGCCTCGTGATGGAGCATCGCGGTGACGGCGCTGCGCCCGGCATTATCACCGGAGTGGCCACGCGATGCGGTGATGCCGCCCTCGAAGAGCAGACGCCCATCACGGTCGTAGAGCAGGGTTTGACCGGAAGTCTCGGCGTGGAAGCCGCGCGCTTCGAGGCCGCCTTCATCCACCGAAACTGTGACGCCAGGAATCGCGGAGGCGGTGTGCCAGAGATCCGTCCTCGCCCAATCTTCCCCGAACTCGGGAGGCCGGATGAAAACGACGTGTGCGCTGAGCCGTCCCTGGTTTTTCGCCATCAAAATCTCCAGCTCGCCGAGGGTCGAGCGCGTGCAGGGACAGTGCGGATGCGCGAGCAACACGAGCGTCGGCCGGTCGGGATCCTTGGCGATGCGGCTTTCCGCCGGCCATTGCGCGGGAGCAACGGTCGTGCTGCCGGGTGTGTTCGAATAAGTCGCGAGCAACACCATCGCGCTCCCCACCAGCGCCAGCCAAATCGCCGCTGCCAATATCGTGCTCGCCCGCAAGCGCGGCCCCGCAGGAGCGGGTGACGCGGCTGTCGGATGTGAGGCGACAATCGCGGTGAGTGTGCTCCGACGGGCGACGCGCGATTTCGAGAGCTCAGCCATCACCTGCTAAGAAGCGATGACCGTGCCGCTCCAGCCTGCGGATATTACCTAGAGCGGCGCGGTCGCCGAAGCGGCGCTACGCCGGTAGCGTTTAGAATTCCCGCTGCAGCTGGGCAATCACGCCCACCCGGTCCGTGCTTTTCGCCAGCGGGATCGGCACGGCCACCGCGACAAAACGATCGCGGCGAAGGAATTACTGCAGTCCGGGCGCGACCGCGACTCGATCTGCAATTCCGCAGAGCTGCGACTCGCCAATCTGCGAATCAGCACACGGAGGGAGAAGCTGCACTCGCGCCGCGGATCGCTGCGACGATTGCGCAGATAATCACGGCCGCGCGGTCGCAGCCTCGCTCAACGCCGCCTCGAGATCCGCCTTGCGCATCGGCTTGGTGATGTAGGCATTCATGCCGGCGGCGACACAAACATCGCGGTCGCCTTCGATTGCGTTAGCCGTCATCGCGATGATGAACGGCTGATGACCACCGCCTGAGCGAATCCTCCTCGTCGTCTGATAGCCGTCGAGCTCCGGCATGTTGCAGTCCATCAGGACAACCTCGTACTGGTCGCGTCCAAGCGCTTCCAGCACCTCGAGCCCATTTGCCGCCACCGCCGATTTGAAACCGAGGCTCTTCAATTGCGCGGCCGCCACGCGCTGGTTCACCACGTTATCTTCGGCGATCAGGACCGAGGCGCGGTGACCATTCCGCTCAGTCGGCAGCGGAGTGGGAGCGTCCTCTGCAAGGGTTGACGCCTCATCGGCCGCCGCAGGTTGCTTCAGCAGGTCCACCGTAAACCAGAAGGTCGAACCCACACCTGGCTGGCTCTCCACGTCGATCTCGCCCTGCATCTTCGTGACCAGTTCCTTGCAGATCGCGAGGCCGAGACCGGTTCCGCCGTAGCGGCGAGTCGTCGACCCATCCGCCTGCACGAACGACTGAAAGAGCCGCGTTTTCGCCTCGGGCGAGATACCGATTCCGCTGTCGGTAATTCGACAACGAAGCCGCGCGCTGGATTCGTTCTCCCGCTCCAGGGAAACCTCCACCTCGACGCGTCCCGTGTCGGTGAACTTGATCGCGTTGCCAATCAAAT
>DATHXZ010000319.1:0-4888 GCA_035459405.1 Chthoniobacterales bacterium | reverse complement strand
ACCGACGATTCGGAACCCGCCGTTTGTCGGAGTCAGCAGATCGTCTGGCGCAAAGGAGCCGCCGCCGAGTTTGTCCGGATCACGTTCAGGGAAATAGCCGTCGCCGGCAGCGGCGGTGTGGACGCGAACGCGTGTCGACGTTGCATTCGGGTCCAGCATCTCGAGATCGACGCCCGCCATCGGCTGCCCCACGAACCCCTGCTCAACGAGCGGTGCCTCACCGTCGTAGCAGATGCCGCCGCACTCAGACGATCCATAGAACGAATGAATTGCGAGGCCAAAGCGTTCGCGGAATCGTTGCGCAACGCTGAGCGGCAGTGGCGCGCCTGCCGAGATGCACAAGCGCAAGCGCGGCAGCTGCGGCACCTCCGGCATTTCGCAGAACGCCTGGTAAAACAGCGGCATCCCCGGAAACACCGTCGCATTTGTGCGCGCGAGATCGTCGAGGACCGCGCGAGGCATTCGATCGCGGCTGAGCACAAGCGGGACGCCGCGCACGAGCAATGGCGTGATGAGATTGCTGAGCCCGTATGAGTGCGACACGGGGATCACCCCGAAGTTCAGATCGTGCTCGCTGATGCCCATGGTCTCGCAGATCTGCACGCAATCCGTGACGAGCTGTTCACTGCGAAAGCGGATCGCGCGCGGCGCGGCTGTCGTACCGGACGTCAGCTTCAGCAGCGACGGCTGGCGATCGCGCCACTCCACCTTTCCGCTCTGCCGGGAGGCGATCCCGATGCCGTTCTCGTCGCCGTCATCCTTCGTGACCAGCGCGGCTGCCTGGCAAACGACGAGCGCGGCCTCGCGTTCCTGTGACGACATCGTCTGTTCCATCGGCAGCGCAACGAGTCGGCGTCGCAAACACGCCAGCAGCGCGGCTGACCAGGAGCGGTGATTGCCAAGCTGGATTCCGATCACCGCGCCGGGCTCGAACGCGTGGAGGCGCTCGCGTGCAAATCGCACAGCCTCCGCTTCGATCTCCTCAAAGCTCCGCAGCACCGCGCCGGACGTGCTGAAGATTGCCGCGTCGCCACCGCGCCGCTGAACCGTCTCTCGCCAGCAGGCGAGCAGCGCGTCCTCGTCGGCGCCTTTCATCATCGCTTGCGGACGCAGGCGATCAGGCATACGTTCGCGGCTCGTTTCTGACCATGAAAGCGGACATTCATCCTGATTACAACGAGACCGAGATCTCCTGCGCGTGCGGTGCCGTTTACCATACGCGTTCGACGCGGCGGGACATCAAAATCGGCATCTGCGCCGCTTGCCATCCATTTTTTACCGGCGAACAGAAGTTCGTCGACACTGCTGGCCGCGTGGAGAAATTCGCGCGCCGCTACGGCAGCACGAAGGCGACCCGCGCCGTCAAGAAGTAGCTGCTTCGTTGTAGAGGCGCTTGTGCCAAGCGCCTGCCCGCCAACCGGCGTTTGACACAAACGCCTCTACAACAATGGACCTGCAAAATCTGATTGAGCGGAAACGCGCCCGCTTCGAGGAGCTGGAGCGCGAGATCGGTGATCCGGCGTTATTCGAGAACCGGAAACGCGCGAGCGAGATCATGCGCGAGCATTCCGCAGTGAAGCAGCTTCTCGCGCTGGCCCGCGAGCTCGACACCGCGCGGCGGCAGCTCGAGGACAATCGCGAGCTTGCGATGTCGGAAGATGCGGAGCTTGCGCAGATGGCGCGGGAAGAAATTCCTGCCCTCGAGGCGCGCCTCGCCACGCTCGAGCGTGATTTTCAAATCGCGCTGCTTCCGCCAGACGAAAACGAGAACCGCGACGCGATCGTTGAAATCCGTGCGGGCACCGGCGGCAGTGAGGCCGCGATCTTCGCGGCCGATCTTTACCGGATGTACAACCGCTACGCCGAAACAGCGGGGTTAAAGGTCGAGGATTTGGAATCGAGCCCGTCAGAACTCGGCGGCTTGCGCGAGGCGATCTTCAAGGTCTCGGGCGAGAACGTCTTTCGGAAGCTGAAGTTCGAGAGCGGCGTGCATCGCGTGCAGCGCGTGCCGGCGACGGAAGCACAAGGCCGCATTCACACATCGACCGCGACCGTTGCCGTGCTTCCCGAAGCCGAAGACGTCGACATTGATCTGAAACCGGAAGATCTCCGCATCGAAGTCTGCCGCGCCGGCGGACCGGGCGGTCAGGGCGTGAACACAACCGATTCAGCCGTGCAGGTGATGCACATTCCGACTGGCCGCATCGTTCGCTGTCAGGACGGCCGCAGCCAGCAGAAGAACAAGGAGAAAGCGCTCAGCATCATGCGCGCGCGGTTGCTCGAGGACAAACAGCGAGAAGAAGAAGCGAAGTATTCCGCCAACCGGAAAACGCAGATCGGCTCCGGCGGCCGCGAGGAAAAGATCCGCACCTACAATTTCCCGCAGAACCGCATTACCGATCACCGCATCGGCCTCACGCTCTACAATCTCGACCGCGTGATCGAAGGCGATCTCGGCGAAATGCTCGGCGCGCTGCAGGCAGCCGATCTGCAGGAGCGGCTGAAAGACTCCGCGCTAACGGCGTAAGGGCAGCTGGTGCGTTGCCGCGCCGTTCCCGTTCTGCTAGGATCGTCCCGTGACGGCCGAGCACGCCGAGTACTAAGCGAGCGTACACGATTACCTCGCCGGCGAGCGTATCAGCCAGCAGAAGCACGAGTATTTGGCCGGCGTGAGCTACGCGACCGCGGGCACGACGATTCAGCACGACATCATCGCCGGAAACATCCTCGGCGAACTGCGGAACCAACTACGCCGTGGTAAGTGCCTCGTGCTTTCCTCCGACGTCAAAGTGCGCATCGAGAACAACGGCGCGGAGTTCTCCTACTATCCGGACGTGACCGTGGACTGTGGCTCACCGACAGGCCGCCGCTCTTTGCCGATCGACCAGTCGCTATCTTCGAAGTGATGTCGCCCGATACGGAGCGCATCGACCGTGGCGAAAAGCTGCGCAACGACCAGAGCATCCCTTCGCTCAACGTCTATGCGCTGGTTGACCAGTTCCACATCGCCGTTACGGTCTATCGCCGCGCGGGCGATACCTGGAAGACGGAGTTCCTGACCAGGAAAGAAGACCTGCTCTTGCTGCCGGACGTGGATTGCGCTTTGGGGCTGGCAGACCTTTACGAACGCACGCACCCCGTGAGGTAAGCGCCTGTCGCAAACAACTGAGGCGATCCCGCCGCGGGTCGACGAAGTGGAGGGACGGGCGCTGTCCCGTCCGAACTACGTCGTTCAACGCCACAGCGGGCGTCCCTCCAGTCGATCGCCCGCGAGTCGAGCAGCAATCTCAGTGATTTCGAAAACACCGCAGCAGCCGCAGGGGCAATGCGATCGGCGAGTGCGGCTCAGTTCGTCAGGTCGTAGACCTCGACCAGCGCGGTGCCTGTGGTGCCGCCCTTTCCGCGCACGACAGCGGTGTAGACAGACGGGATCAGTGTCGCGACAATCGCGGCCTCGCGGTCCCTTTGCGGCGCGAGCTGAGTGCCTGTGATCTCCGCCTCCTGCCGATCGCGCCAGTTGTCGTTCGACGCGACCAGCGTGCCCGCGGCGTCATACAGCTCGAGCGTCGGATCTTCCAGTGCGTCGCGCACGCCGTGTCGGACGAGGTCAGGGCCGATCGCTCGCACAATCACGCGTTGCGCGGCATTGCCGAAGGCGATGACGCCGGCGATCAGCACGTCATCATTTTTCCCGACAAAGCCGCGGGTGGAGATGTTCGCCAGCCGGCCGGACGTGGCCGTCGGAGTATCATTCAAGTCGTACACTTCGATCAACCCGACGCCAGTTCCGCCGTCTGCTCCGCGCAGTTGCGCGGTATAATTGCCGGCTGGCGCTCTCACGATCACTGCGGCCTCGCGTTCGCGGCTCGGCGCCAGGCCGGTGAACCTGATTTCGGTGTCCTGAACTGATGAAGCCCAGTCATCATTCTCCGCGATCAGCGCCTGGCTGGCGTTGAAGACCTGAATCTTTGGGTCGGCGAGTTGCCCTTGCACATTGAGCGACGGACCGAGCGCGCGGATTAACAGTCTCTTCTCGATTGTTGACCGGACGATGAAGCCGGCGATCGGGATGTTCTCGTTCGTTCCGACAAACGCGCGCGTCGAGATGTTTGCCAGCTCCACCGGCCCCTTCTCCGGGAAGAACTCGGAGGTGTTGCCAGCGGGATCAGTCGCCGTGGCGGTGAAATAGCCGCCGGTAAGCTGGCGCTGTGAGGAAAACGGGAACGTGAACAGCACGTTGCCGCCGCTGTCGGTCTGCACAGTGGTCGTCCCGAGCAACTCACAATCCGCTCCGAGGTAGAAGAACTGCAGTGTGAATGCCGTCGAAGGCGTGCTGTTCAGTCCGCCTTCGATCGTGCCGCTGGTCGTGCCAGCCGCGGCGTTCCGATCGATCGTGTGACGGATGATGATCGGGAAATTCTGCCCGTTGTTTGGGCCGCCATCGACATCGTCGAGATCGTTGATGGGTTTGACGTTGATCTGCCGGCTCGCGCGCGGTGGAATCGATTGTGAAGCATCGTCATTCGAGTGGATGCGGTTCGACAATATCTGGTTGCCAGTGGCGGTGGCGTTTCCGGTGCGAACACTGACGCCGTGCGACCGGTTGAAAGCGACGAGATTCGCGCCACCACCGTCGATGCTGCCCACCAGGTTGTTCGAGGCGTTGACGATCGCGATTCCTTCGCCGTTCGGCAGAGCATCCGCGCCGTTCGCGGCGGCCCCGATGAGGTTGCCCTGAATCCGCACAGCGCTCCCGCCATCCAAGCGCACCCCGTCTCCAGAATTGCCGGAGATCACGTTACCCGCCCCGTCTCTCACGCCGCCCACTACACAGTTGCTGATGTCGGCACCGATCAGCAGAACGCCAGTTCCGTTAGGCACCGCCTTC
>DATHXZ010000318.1:0-2757 GCA_035459405.1 Chthoniobacterales bacterium | reverse complement strand
GGCGCCGACGTTCACGCCGAGCGCGGCCGCAAATTCCGTCGCTGCGCGGAGACTCCGCTCCCGCCCGGCGATGTGCATGATGCCGGACACCATCACGAGCTGCAGCGTGGTGAGGATCGGCAAATCGGCCAGCGGGATTGGCTGTGCGCCGATCGCGGTCGAAATGGCGCTCGTCGATTTCACGAGCACCTGCGCGATCTGCACCTGCGCTTCACGATCGCGCGAGATGCGAATCATCTCCACCCGCGCTTCGTTAGGCAACTCACGTGCGAGCAGCGCCATCAGCCGCGCCGCGCCCGCTGATGTATCCGCGGCGCCGGTGTCGAGCGGCCGGACGGGCACCTCCAGCACGTGTAGCAAATGTTCGCGCAAGGCCGGCTTCTCGCTCAGCGCGGTTTGCAATTTCGACTGCGCGTCGCGTCGCTCAGTACTCGGCGGCTTTCCGGCCGCGCCGGGGGTCACGTCGCGAGCCGCGACGAGGGATATTCCGATGATGTTCGCGGCGTGCTCTGCTGGCGCATTCAGCTCGGTGAGATTCGCCAGTGCATCGAGATCGCGTGAGAGCACGGGCCGCGCGCTATTGCCGTCGACGAGGTGAAGAAACATGTCCGCGGGCTGCGCTTTCAGCTCCTCCTCGATCTTCCGCATTGCCGCGGCGTCGGCGCCCCGCGCATCGAGCACTGTGATCGTGCCGTTCCCGGCGACAGTAATGTTTTGCCAGCGGAAGACTTCCATCAGCACGTCGCGCAGATCGGCCGGCGTATCGAATGCGAAGAGCGACGCTGCGACTTCGTGCACCGGAAGCTTGTGCGACCCGGTGAGCACCAGGCGTGGCGGGCGCTGCTTGAGGAACAACTCCTTGAGTGGCGTTAGCTCAGTAAGCACCGGCTTCTGAATCTTCTCCGGCAGCTTCCCGAGAAAGCCTTCCAGCCGCTCAACGATGTGGAGAAACACGGGCTGGTTCATACGCGAAGCACATCACCACTGCGGTGTTTTCGGGTGAATGCAAGGGCGGTCACGGATGACGTTTTGAAATCGATTCCCAACCTCCCCCCCCGGCGCTTATAACCACGAAATGAAGTTAGATATGGAAGTGCTTTCGCGAGCGGCTAATGAAGCGCGCGGGCTCGCGATGGATGCCGTGCAGGCATCGAAATCCGGCCACCTCGGACTGCCGCTCGGATGCGCCGAGATGGGCGCCGTGCTTTACGGTAACGCGCTCCAGCACAATCCCGAGGAGCCGCGCTGGATCAATCGCGATTACCTCATCCTCTCCGCGGGTCACGGCAGCATGTTTCTCTACGCATGGCTGCATCTGAGTGGCTACGACGTGTCGATGGAGGAGATCCGTCGTTTCCGGCAGCTCCACAGTAAAACGCCGGGCCATCCAGAGTTCTTCGAAACGCCGGGAGTGGAATGCACGACAGGTCCGCTCGGCCAGGGCGTCGGCAACGCCGTAGGCGTCGCCGTGGCCGCGAGGATGGCGGCGGCGCGATTCAACACCGCCGAGCACATGATTTTCGACCAGCACGTCATCTGCCTCGCCGGTGACGGTTGCCTCCAGGAAGGCGTCTCCGGGGAGGCGAGTGCGTTCGCTGGCCATTTCGGTCTCGATAATCTCATTCTGATCTACGACGCGAACGCGGTCACCCTGGACGCGATGGCTGCGGCCACCCAAAGCGAAGACACCGCCAGGCGGTTCCAGGCTTACGGCTTCGACGTGCAGACGGTCGACGGAAACGACATGACCGCCTTTCTGCGCGCCCTCAACAAAGCGAAGCGGCGCGACAACGGCCGACCGCAGATGATCATCGCGCACACCCTGATCGGAAAAGGCATTCCGGAAGTGGCGGGTACGGCAAAGGCGCATGGCGAAGCGGGGGCGAAGTTCGGGGAGACAGCGCGCCGGAATCTGGGGCTTCCTGAGGAGCACTATTTTGTCTCGGAGGAAACACGCGCCTACTTCGCGCAGCACAAGAAGACGCTGCTGCGGCACTACAAGCGCTGGGCAAAGATGTTCGCTGAGTGGCAGCAAAGGAATCCGGAGCTCGCGCAGCAGTTAGCGGACGCGATCGACAAGAAGGTTCCCGCCGATTTGTTTGCGCACATTCCGCCGTTCCCGACCGACGCGAAGATCGCAACGCGCAAAGCGGGGAGCGAAGTCCTGCAGCCGCTCGCGCAACGGATGCCTTTCCTGATGAGCGGCAGCGCGGATCTGCACGGCTCGACGTTGAACTACATCGAAGACGGCGAGGATTTCAGCCGCGAGAACCACAACGGCCGCAATATCCGCTTCGGCATCCGCGAGCACGGGATGTGCGCGATCATGAACGGCATCGCGTATCACGGTGTATTCCGCGCTTCCGGCGCCACGTTCCTCGTCTTTGCAGATTACTGCCGGCCGGCGATCCGGCTCGCCGCGCTGGCGAAGCTGCCGAACATCTACATCTTCACTCACGATTCGATCGGCGTTGGGGAAGATGGACCGACACACCAGCCGGTCGAGACCGTGAGCGGCTTGCGCGTCATTCCGCAGCTGGATGTGATTCGGCCTGCAGATCCGGAGGAGACGGCCGGCGCGTTCGTCGCCGCAGCGCAACATACCGATGGCCCTACGCTCCTCGCGCTCACTCGTCAGGCTGTGCCGATGTTGAACGAGATTGAGGTCAATCTGCGGCGGGAAGGCGTGGCGCGCGGCGGCTACATCGCCAGGCGTGAGAGCGGCGAGTTGAACCTCATCCTCCTGTCGTGCGGGAG
>DATHXZ010000317.1:0-1750 GCA_035459405.1 Chthoniobacterales bacterium | reverse complement strand
TCACCCTCGACCGCGACCGGCGCGCTGGCATCATCGCGCGTCTGTGCGAACGCAACCGCTGCGGCAAGCAAACCGAGCACGATTGCGATCTTCGCGATCACGTGCGTCAGCCCATCCGCCGCCATCCCGATCAACAGCGCGCCGACGACGGAGACATGGACGAACGTGACGCCGGCTGCGAGCCACTTCATGGGTAGCGCAAGCCTCTGGCTTGCCAGATCGGAAGTCGCAAGCGGGACGCTTGCGCTACAACCAGCGTGACGATCACCGTTTCCCCGTCCCGACGAAATCCGGCACGCGTCCACGGAAGTGATTCTTAAACACCGTCGCGCTGAGGTAGAGCTTCGAGGTGTCCTGGTACGGCCGGATGGTGAAAGGCAGCGTGTAGTAGCTGCCTTGCAGCTTCGGTTCGACCGCCGCGATTTTGTTCTCCTGCACGACGAGGAAATCGGCGTCGAGTTTCTGCGGCAGGTTATCGCGCTCGTAGTAGCCGACGCGCGTGAAGTCGGCCAGGATCCAGGGCAGGGGATACGCGCTCTCCCGAATCATGTGGCCGACCAGCTGGTATTTAGTCGGATCTTTGCGCGCCAGTTCGAGCAGCGGGTCTGTAAGCTTGTAGATGTCCTTGTATGTCTGCACGTAGACATAGGGCTCCGTGTCCGTCGTGTAGCGGAAGTAGTTCAGCCGGATCGAGAGAATCAATGACAGCGCGAGGGATACGGCGGCGATCGCGTATCCGATGCGGCGGCTCCGTTCCGGAACGAGCAGCAAGGCCGCGCCGAAGATGAACAGCAGCGGCCACGTGATGCTGATGATGCACCACGGCGTCTTGTACGCCACGATGCTGTAGCCCATCACGCAGCCGACACCGTAAATCGCCAGGTACCGGACCATGATGTTCTTGAGGAACAGAACGCAGAACGGTGACGCGAGCATCGCGACCGCGAGCGGCTGCTCGTAACGCCCGATCAGCATCAGCCAGTAGTGCCACGGCTTCTCGTGTCCGCTCTTCCCCGCCTGGCCGGTGTGGAACCAGGCCGCGAAGGTTTCGTAGAGGCCTTTCAGCCCCGCCCAGTTGAAGAACGTTCCCGAGTAGAAAAAAACGGTCGCTGCCAGCCCGACGCAGATCACCACCGCCACATCGCCATAAGACCAGGTCTGCTTGGTTGGTTTCGTCTCCGTTGCCGGTGCAATCAGGTGCGACACCCAGGCGACAAGTGCCGCGATCGCCGCGCAGCCGATGTGAATGATGTACGTCTCCTTGGTGAGGATCATCCCGAAGAGCCCCATCCCGACGCACCAGAGGTACTTCGGTGTCCCGAAGCGCCACATCCCGAGCACGCCGAGGATGAAAAGCATGCAGAACGTCACCAGCCAGACCTCGTGGATCGAGTAACGCCCGTAGAAAACAAATCCCGGCGAAACCGCCATCGCGAGCGCGGCCCAGCGGCTCACCGTTTTGCCCACGAGCGGCTCGAACCGCATCGTCAGGTGAATGCAGAAAATGCTGCCGAGCACCACCGGCAGGCGCAACGCCCAGAGATTCCGCCCGAACAGCGTCTGCGAGATGAACAGGATGTAGAAGTGGAGCGGCCCGTGGTAATTCGTCGGGTCGTACTTGTAGAACCCGTTCTTCACCATCTGGTCGACGAACCAGCCGTTGATCCCCTCGTCGAAATGCGGCGGCTTTATCGCGAGCAGGAGCAACCGCAGGAAGGCGCCGAGCCCGATGATCATCCACGGCGTCCAA
>DATHXZ010000316.1:0-4036 GCA_035459405.1 Chthoniobacterales bacterium | reverse complement strand
TCGCCCGCGAGCACCTGGCGCTCGAATTCCTTGTTCTCGCCCACGTACGACGCCATCACCTTCTTCACCTGGCGCGTGGTCAGCAGCACGCCCATCCCGAAGCCGTCCACGCCGGCGTTGTTGCCCACGATCGTCAGCCCTTTCACGCCACTGTCGCGCAACGCCGCGATCAAATTCTCGGGGATACCGCAGAGCCCGAACCCGCCCGCGGCGACGGTCATTTTGTCGTGGAGCAGGCCGTCGAGTGCGGCGGTCGGATCGGAGTAAACTTTGCTCATGTGGGGCGAAATCTAATCACGGATCCGGTAGATGCGATACGAGGGAATTCCGGAGCCTTGCTGAGCTAAAACGGCCGCCGTAATCTTGCGCTGTGACCGCAGCGCAGATTCTAAGCGAGATCAAAGCTCTGCCGCCGGAAGAACAGGCCGGCGTCGTGCGTTTGGTTTATGAACTCGACGCCGAGCGAAAGCTCAGCGGCCCCGAACTCTCGACGTTAGCCGAACGTTTGGTGCAGACCGACGACCTGATCGAAGCCTCGCGCCTTCGCGAATCGATTATCCGCGGATTCTACGGCGCCGACGCCGATGCCTAAAATTCGCCGGCGCAACCTGCCGCCGGCGTTGCTGAACCATCTTCTCGATCGCGTCCATTCCCGCGAGATCTCACCCGACCAATTAGGCGCGTTCGCGCAGTGGCTCGACACCGAGCCAGAGGTCCCAATCGGCCGTTGGTTCAAACGTTTCGCGGGAATGAGCGTGTGTGGTGAAGGAGAACTGGTGAAGACCTTCCTTCGCCGCGGCCAGATTCCGTCGGGTCAGGAGCTGTGCTGACGCGCTGCCAGGTCAGGCATGTGAGACCGCGTGCGGCTTCAGCAATATCAGCCTCTGCTCCGTCGCGCGTGATGACGCGCAGACTCACAGACTCGCCAGGATGCGCTCACGCTGTGTCCGCTGCTGGATCGGTAGACGCCGCAGATCTGGAGGGACTGGCTCACACCACGAAGCTATGCGGCAAGTGCAGGCGCATCAACTCCTTCAACCCGAGTGCGTTTCGTCGGCCGACGATCGCCAACATTCGCGCTCTAACCGTCTCACCCTCGCGAACACGAACTTCTCTTGCCTGACGCCGAGCACGCGACCTGATGCCGCGCTTGCCGGGAAGAAAAATGTTCCGTACGCTCTCAATTATGACTGCCGACGCTTTGCAGGAAAAGCTTCATGCCGAGCCTTTTCAGCCGTTTCAAATGCGCATGCCTGACGGTCGAGTGTTAGCGGTTCCTCACCCAGAGTTTATCTCGGTCGCGCCTACGGGGAGGATCGCCATCGTGTGGAAAGGCGAGGGCGAAAGATACTCGACTGTTGACCTCCTGCTGGTCAGCGATTTGGAGCCGATGGCGAACAAACGCGGGCGCAGGCGGTAGAGTCCGCCTCTCGCGTCATCCGCCGCGATCGTGGAGGCAAATCGAGGAAGACTGCCGGCCAATCGTCACCCCTGCGCCTCCTGCGGAAGTCGCGCGCATGGACGATCACAGCGGCGCTGACTCCGATGCTGGCAATTAGCGCAGACCTTGTCGTTTTCGGACTAATCGATGCCGTCCTGCTGCAACCGCTTGCCATCAGCCTTTCGACGTGGTGGTGCCCGCGGCAGGCGCGCACCTCGGGCGCATGGAGGAAGCGTTGGCAACGGTAAAGCGTCCCCTGAGAGCGCCTGGGGGAAATGCGCTCACACCGGCTTTGCTGCGCTGGGATTTGCTCCGCCATGACCCCGGCTTCCAGGAGATCGCGCAAGGGAAGCAATGAGCGAGCGCTTTGAGGTAGGGACGCCGCGCTGCGGCGTCCGAGGCGCGTTGCACACGCTTAAGACGTGCACGAACGGCAAGACCTCACCACGCGCTCTCGACAGGGCAGCGCGCTGTCCCTACCAACGACGACGATGAGCGAGCGCAACTTCTTCGCCGAGCTGAAGCGGCGCAACGTCTACAAGGTGGCGGTCGCCTACGCAGTCGTCGCCTGGCTGCTGATTCAGATCGCGACTGCGACTTTTCCGGTGCTCGAGATTCCGAACTGGGCGACCAAGCTCGTCATCGCGCTGGTTGTGCTGGGGTTTCCCATCGCGCTCATCCTCGCGTGGGCCTTCGAGCTCACGCCGGAGGGCATTCAGCGCGCCGGTGATGCCGGGGCGGTTCCAAGACGACCGCGTAGCAAGTGGATCGTCGTCGTAACTGTCGCCTCCGTTGCTGCGGCGAGCATTGCCTTTTGGCAATGGCAATCCCGGCCAGGCGAAAAGCACATCGCTGATCCTTCCACCACGCAACCGCCGCTGCTGGCGGAGATGAGATCGGTGGCTGTGCTGCCGTTCGTCAACATGAGCGGCGATCCGGCGAACGAATACTTCAGCGACGGCATCAGCGAAGAGATCCTGAACGCGATCTCGCATTTGCCCCATCTACGCGTTGCGGCTCGCACGTCCTCGTTCGCCTACAAGGGAAAGAATGAAGATATCGCGGCCATCGCGAAGAACCTGCGGGTGACGAATGTGCTCGAGGGTAGCGTGCAGCGGATGGGCGACCGTATCCGCGTCACGGCGCAGTTGATCGACGCGAGCAACGGCTTGCATCTGTGGTCGAAGCGCTTCGACGACCGCGACGCCAAAGACCTGTTTGAGGTGCAGGACGAAATCGCGCAAGCCATCGCACGCGAGCTCAAGCTCACCTTTGAGGGTCGCACGAACCCAGGTGTCCGGAGCGGAACGGAGAACGTAGCGAGCTACGACGCCTATCTGAAGGCGCTCGACGCCACCGGCAACAAACGCGATGTGCCGGGAGCGCTCGCGTTCATCGACCAGGCGATCGCCTTGGACCCGAAGTTTGCCGCTGCCTATGCCTTAAAGGCGAAACTCCTCAGCAACATGGCGTTCCTGTTCACCACCAATCCCAGTGCGGCGTATGATCAATATGTCGCGCAAGGCGAGATCGCGGCGAAGCGAGCGGTCGAGTTGGACCCCACGCTCGGCGACGGCTACTTCGCGCTGGGCGAAATCGCGCGCCGCCGTGGTGACACGGCGACAGCGATCAAGAACTTCACGCGCGCGACGAAGTTAAAGCCTGCCGACCCCCTTGCCTGGCAGGGACTCGGCCTTACCGCGCCCGACCTGCCCACGGCGCTGACGCATTTTCGTCATGCGAAGGCATTGGGGAGCACGGATCTGTACCTGGACCGCCAGATCGCAAATGCGCTGGACGCGATGGAGCAGGTGGAGCAGGCGCACGGCATCCTGCTCGAGCTTCATCGCTCGCACCCGGAGTTTATTCCCGCCTACGTCGATCTCGGCCGCTATGAAATATGGCTTCGTGGCCGGCCGGATCGCGCGGTGCAGTTTTTCGTGGAGGCCTACCGCAAAGCACCGGCGTTTGTCGACGCCAGCGTGCCGATCAACGCGTATCCGGCGCTGGTATTCGTCCTTAGCGGCCATCTCGAAGAAGCTGAGCTGTGGCTCGCGCGCGCCTCTGCCACCGCCCCCGACTCGCCTGCGGTCGCCGCGCTGCAGTTGTTGCTCGCGACAGCGCGCAACAACCGCCCGGAGGTATCAAAGCTGGTGAGCGATCTGCCGAGCCGCCCCGGTGTCGCCGCAGCGCAACAGGGTTTTGCCGGCGACGCGGCGATTCTGAGCGGTAACTTCGAGGCGGCCGTAAACATCTTTCGCGAGCTCATCGACAGCTCAAGCGTGAAGGGCGCCAATCCGATGCGGCTCCGGCGTCGGCAGCTGAAGCTCGGCTATTCATTGTTGAAGCTCGGGAAGACCGCCGAAGCCGCGAGCGTGCTGCAGGACATCCAGATTGCAGTGGCTGCAGAGCCGCGCTTTTCACTCGGCGGCGGCTCCTACTTCTACGAGACAAGCAGCGGAATCTTTTACACCGACGCGGAGCTGCACGCCGTGCGTGGAGAGAAGGAGAAAAGCCTCGAAGCCCTCAAGTCGATGCTGACTCTGCCGGATGACGGGCTGATCCCGATCGGCTCGCTGCCGATAGCGATCGAAG
>DATHXZ010000315.1:0-6209 GCA_035459405.1 Chthoniobacterales bacterium | reverse complement strand
CGAGCAACTCGATCCCGGCAGCGCGAGCGAGGCGCACCTGCTCGCGTCCCGCCTCCATAGCCTGCTCGCATTCCCCGGACGTCATCGCCGGCTCGACGGCGAAGTTCCTCGTGCCGCGCCGCGATTTGCGGACGTGGAAATTCGGCATCCATTGCGCCGGCCACTCTGCATCCACGCCGGTGTCGATCACGTGCAGGTCGATGTCGCCGTGCCGCGCGAGCACATTAATCGCAGCGCCGCCGCTCAGGAAATTGAGCACCATCTGGCCGGTTACTTCGGCCGGGTAAGCGCTCACACCTTCCGCCGTCACGCCGTGGCTGCCGGCAAAAACGCAGATGCGTTTCCGGCCGACTCGTTGCTCGAATGTGCGCTGAAGCTGCGCGAGCCGCACCGCGATCTTCTCCAGCTTGCCGAGCGACCGTGGCGGCTTGGTTTTGCCATCGATCTTCTCCCACGCTTTCTCGGCAAACGCAGCGGCGTCGATACCGGGAGGCGCGATCGGGTTCGCCTCCGCGCTGCGGTCGACCTGGAACAACCGGCCATCGGCATGGATGCCCCATCGTTCCTGGTGAACGACGGTCTCAAGCCCGGCGCGCTTGCGCCATCCTGATTCCTCGAGCATCGGATTCGTCCCGAACGCCACCGGATATCCGGCGCAAAGATAGGCGATCAATTCCACATGCGGCGGCAGCCCGAGGATTTGCTCGACCGCCGCTTTGTCCAAAATGCTCACCCAGCCGACGCCAACGCCCTCGGCGCGCGCCGCCAGCCAGAGATTTTCGATCGCAAGGCAGACGCTGAATGTCGCGGTCTGCGGCATTGGCGCTCTTCCGAGAACGAATGGACCTCCGCGCGAATGGTCGCATGTGACCGCAATATTCACGGGCGCCTCGAAAATGCCTTCGAGCTTCAGCGATCCGTAAAGCTGTTCGCGGTCGGTGCCGTCGAGCTTCGCCTTCTCGCTGGCGTTCGTGTTTGCGAAGCTGTCACGAATGCGCAGGCGCGTTTCCGGCGAGTTCACCAGAATGAAGTTCCACGGCTGCATCAGGCCGACTGACGGCGCGGCGTGCGCAGCGCCGAGGATGCGCGTGAGCGCGGCGTCAGCGACTGGCGTCGAGGAGAAATGGCGAATGTCGCGACGCGCGCGGATCAGGCGCTGGATCACATCGCGCTCGGCAGTGGAAAAGGAGTCCATCAGTCGAAGGCGCGAGCCGGATTCCCATAACGCCAGCGCGTCGAGAGCGAAAACGCGAAACATGCGACGCCCACGCGGGGACCGCGGCGGCGCAAAGAAAGGGAAAAAGGCTGGTGGTTTTCTGGTCTCATCGACTGGCGAGAGACCAGTAATCCAGCAAGCCAGGCGTGCCTTGCGATGGGATTTGGCCCCTCATTCTTCTTTTCTGCGAAGAAGTTTTTTCGCGCTGCGGCTGCAGAAGGTCGGCGGTCACAGACCGCCGCCAAAGGGGCGGCACGAATGAGGTGGAGCGGACGAATATTCTGGCTCCTGGCTTTCGAGGGAAGTTGAGAGTTTGGAGTTGAGAGCCGTCGGAGAAGCGCTCCCGCTTTCTCTCAACTCTCAACCATCAACTCTCAATTGCCCTGCACCTTCTTCCCGCCTTCACCATTCGCCTGCGGCGAACGATTGGCTTGTAGCGGCGGTCTATGACCGCCGAAGGGAAGTCGTATCCAGTTACAGCAGCGCGACTGCTCCCGAATGTTCACGGGATTTCTCGCGCCGTTCCACTGATCAAACTCGCAAAGAACTGCGCCGAGAAGTAGCCGCGTGCCTGTTGCGGATCAAGGATTTTTTCGGTCGCTGCGCGAAACGGGTAGAGACGCCGCGCTGCGGCGTCCAACGCGCGTGGCCGACACATCCGGCATCCGAACGTTTGCTGACAGTGCCACGCTCTCGGACGGCGCACCGCGCCGTCCCTACCTGCCGCTTGCGCTCGGCGGCTCAACAATTATCTATGCCCCGCAGTGCAATCCTGCGCGTGAGGACACGCGCCTCTACACCTGTGATCTCGTCGTCTCCGCTCAACCTCCTCGTCACCGGCGGCGCCGGCTTCATCGGCTCGAATCTGACGCTCGAACTGCAGGAGCAATTTCCTGTCGCGCGGCTGACGGTGATCGATGACTTCCGCTCGGGCGATTTCAAGAATCTGGCCGGCTATCGAGGCGATTTCGTAGCAGCGGACATGGCGCCGCTGGATTGGGATCGGCAATTCGCACACGAGAAGTTTGACGGCATCTTTCACATGGCTTCGATCACCGATACGACGGACCACAACCAGTTCCGCCAGACGCACGACAACGTGGAGAGCTTTCGGCGTTTGCTCCGCTTCGCGCGGCATAACAAAGCGCGGGTCGTTTACGCCTCGTCGGCGGCGACGTACGGCAACGCGACCTCGGCAAGCAGCGAGTCGAGCAGCGCAGCGCCGTCGAACGTCTACGCCTTCTCCAAAGCGATCATGGACAACCTCGCGCGCCGCGCCGCCGCAGAACACGAGGAGTGGATCATCGTCGGGCTCCGCTTCTTCAACGTTTACGGCCCGCGCGAGGCGCACAAAGGTGTGCCCGCAAGCATGATCTACCATCTGTCGCGCCAGATGACCGCCGGCCAGCGGCCACGCATCTTCAAGCACGGCGAGCAGCAGCGCGACTTCATCTACGTGAAAGACGTCGTGCAGGGCTGCCTCCGCGGCTTCGAGGCGCTGAAGAGCGGCATCTACAACCTCGGCTCTGGAAAGGCGCGCTCGTTCAACGATCTCGTGCAGATCCTCAACGGCACCCTCGGCACAGATCTCCAGCCGGAGTACATCGATAATCCGCACGCCCACTACCAGAACTTCACGCAAGCCGACCTGACGCGCGTGCGTGAGGCGCTCAACTACGAGCCGCAATATTCGTTGGAAGCAGGCGTCGCCGATTACATGCGGTGGCTCTATGCGAAAACCAGTTGAGAGTTGAGCGTTGATAGTTGAGAGCAGCACAGGCAGCGAGCGGCGGGCTCTCAACTCTCAATTACACACTCTCAACTCTCCTCCGATGGAACCGAAGAAATCCGACCTCCTCCGCGACACGATCGAACACATCGACATTAAGCAGCACAACGTCGTGCCGCTCGTCGAAGCGATGAGCAAGATGGCGTTCTCCTCGCGCGATCTCGGCCGCGCCGCGCACATTTTTGACGACATGCTGCAGGACAAGGACTGCGCGGTCATCATGTGCCTCGCGGGCTCGCTGATCTCCGCCGGGCTGAAGCAGGTGCTCGTCGACCTCGTGCAAAACAACATGGTCGACGCGATCGTCTCGACCGGGGCCATCATCGTCGACCAGGACTTCTTCGAGGCGCTCGGTTTCAAGCATTACAAGGGCGAGATCACGATGAGCGACGACACGCTTCGCAAGCTCGCCATCGACCGCATCTACGACACCTACATCGATGAAGATGAGCTGCGCATTTGCGACGCCACGACGGGCGAAATTGCCGACTCGCTGGAGCCGCGGCCGTACTCCTCACGCGAGTTCATCCGGGAAATGGGACGTTATCTCCAGGAGCGCGGTGGGGTGAAGAACTCGCTCGTGCTGACCTGCTTCGAGAAGAACGTACCGATTTTCGTGCCGGCGTTCAGCGACTGCAGCGCCGGATTCGGCTTAATCGCGCACCAGTGAACAACCCCGACGCGCACATGAGCATGGACTCAGCGAAAGACTTTCTCGAGCTGACGAAGTGCAAGCTCGCCACAAAACAGAGCGGGCTCTTCATGATCGGCGGCGGCGTGCCCAAGAACTTCGCGCAGGACACAGTGGTGGCCGGCGACTACCTCGGGTTCGATGTCGGCATGCATAAGTACGCCATCCAGGTCACCGTCGCTGACGATCGCGACGGCGCGCTCTCCGGATCGACGCTGAAAGAGGCGAACTCGTGGGGCAAAGTCGATCTCGCCGCGGAGCAGATGGTGTTCTCGGAAGCGACGATGGCGGTGCCGTTGATCGCCGGCTACGTCTATCATAAGGGCAATTGGAAGAACCGGCGGGGGCGCGAATTCGCGAAGATGCTCGACGAGAAGCCGGCCCGGAAACAAGCCGCGGAGCCGATCGAGCCTCGGCTCACGCCGGCAATCGCGACAGCTGACGCGGTGTAGGTAGGGACGCTGCGCTGCGGCGTCCGAGGCACATGGCTGCACGGAGTGTTCCGCATCGCGAAGGAGCTAGCCACGCGTGCCGGACAGCGCAGCGCACTGTCCTACCCGTTCCAGACGAACTTCACCGGCTTGTCGATCTCCGGCGACAAGCTGTGGTGCACCGGACATCCAAGCGCCGCTTTCTCGATGAGCTCGCGTTGCGGGTGATCTTGCGGAAGCGGGATCCGCATCTCCGATGCGAGCCGCACGATGCGCCGCGGGGTGTCTTTCGACATCTCCTTTGTGATTTCGAGAGTCGTGCCTCTGAGCTCCACGCCGTGCCGCTGCGCTGCGATCGCCATTACGGTCGCCATGCAGGTGCCGAGCGCGGTCGCGACGAGATCGGTTGGCGAGTACGCTTCGCCTTTGCCGTTGTTGTCGACCGGGGCGTCGGTTGCGAGTTCGCTTTGAGAGGGGCCGTGCACCGCGGCGCAATGCAGGTCGCCAGTATAGCGGATGGAGATGTTGACCATGTGGGCACTATCTCGCGTGCTGCATCGCGTGTCATCCCCGACTGAGCCGAGCGTGCGTTGAACGCGTCCCGCGAGCGCGAGGTGGTGCAGTGTGGCGGTCAAACCGAACTACACCGGGACACCCGCGAACAGCGCCAGAGCACTGGTGCAGTCCACGACGCTCCCGCGCCCGCGCCAGCGTCTTGGAGTGCGGCGGTGTTCCGCCGCTTTCGGACGGAACGCTCTCCAGCCAGTATACGTAACCAGTCTGAAAACAGCCGAAACACTGCAGCAGGCCAGACGACCGAGTGGATCACGCACCCGGCGAGATCCGCCTGCAAGGTTTAGCTAGGCGCTCGGCTTACGAAGGATTCTGCGACGCATCCCGCAGCGATTTCACGTGATCGTGCGCTGCTTTGACGTCCGTGTACTGGCGCGAAATGATGTCGGCCAGCGGGCTCGGCAGGTTGCCTTCCATCGCGCGCTTGTATTCCGCGACGGCTGAGTCTTCGCCGCGTTCGCATTCGGCGAGAATCGCGTGATCATCGCGGCTGCTCACCGCGGACTTGATGTTGATCCACGCGCGATGCAGCGCACCGGCCGTGCTGCTCGTGTTTTCCGGCTCGGATTCGCCGAGATTGATGGCGTAGTTCTGCAGCTCGCCTGCGAACTTCGAACGCTGCAGCGAGTACTCGCCGAAAAGCGACTTCAGCTGCGAATCCTGCACGGCCTCCGAAGCCTCGCGAAAGCCTTCCTGCCCGTCCTTCAACGTCTCAACCAAGCGGTTGATGATCGAAATGTTTTCTTTGGTCTGACTCATACAATGAATACGTGCGCCGGGCGTATTCGGTTCCCCGTCCGGTCCCTTTCGCGTGTTTGCCGGACCGCGTTTCGGCTCTAGCGTCCTGGATGAACAACGACCGCAAAGGTAAGGATTTAACGAAAGAATCGCCGCGCAGCCCGAAGGAGCGCCTCGGCGAATACGTGATCCTCGCACGCACACTCGATAAATGCCGCGCGCTCCTCTGGGGGAACATCGGCGAGTATCATTTTGACTGCCCGCTCGACAACATGCTCTTCGGCCCGATGGGCATCAACGCCAATGAGTTCAAGGCGGAGGTGGAGCGCGGTGCGACGGACGAAGAGATGGTGAAGTGGATGCAAACGCACAGCAGCATGCAGTCGCCCGAAGAGGTGCGCGCCTGGAGCGAGCAGATGATGGGCGCGAACCCGTACCACAATCCCGAGAAGCGCGACTGGTTCGTCGAGCAGGTCTCCGTCTACAAGCTCGATCCGGCCACAACGACGCTGTTCGACTGGCTCGACGTGGACGATCGCGAGAGCTACAAGCAGGCCGCGTGACGATTAGCGACTAATCGTGTCGCCGCCCTGTAGCCCTGTAGCCGCCGCCCTGTGAGCGGCGCAGTGCGCGCAGCCCGACGACACCGAGCGCGCGCTTCGCGCAGCGAAGCGGCTACAGGCGAACGACGGGGCCAGACCGCCCCTCAGCTTCGTTTCAGAAATGCCGGCAGTGCGGTCAGCCCGCCGCCGGCATTTTCGTTTAAGCCAT
>DATHXZ010000314.1:0-6437 GCA_035459405.1 Chthoniobacterales bacterium | reverse complement strand
GCGATGATGCACAAGTTGTCGAAACGCTGGAGAGCAAGCTCCCTCCGCGCGCCATGGTCTTCCAGATGCCGGTGGCTGATTTTCCGGAGATTCCACCGATTCACCGGATGGGCCCGTACGACCATTTCCGGCCGTATCTTCACTCGCGCTCGCTGCGCTTCTCCTTCGGCAACAACAAAGGCTCTGGGCGCGACGCCTGGCAGCACGACGCCGAACAGATGGATGCCGCCAGCCTGGTGCAGCTGCTCGAGCGTTATGGCTTCGCGGCGATCTGGATCAATCGCAAAGGTTACGCTGACGACGCGGCTTCGCTCGTCGCGAGCTTGCGTAATGCCGGGCGCGCGGACGTGCTGGCGCAATCGGCAGACTTGGTTTGCATCCGGCTCGATCCTGCGACACGGCCGGCCCTGCCGCCGGTCTTCCCGCCGCCATGGTACAACCTGGAAGGGACCGCGCAGCACAACAGGCGCTGGAGCGCCGGCGATGCGACAGTCGTGCTGTTCAACCAGGAGCCATCCGCGAAACCTGCACGCGTGACGTTTGCGATCGACGTTTTGGGAACCAGGCAGGTCGAGATCTCGACGCCTGTGAACCAAATCGTCTTCGCGCGTAAGCTCAGCAGCGGCTCACTGGCTTCGGTCGCAATCGACCTGAACCTTACGCCCGGCGAAAATGTGATCAGCTTCCGGACAGACCGCCTTGGTGAATTGCCCGGCAATGGCGATCCGCGTCCGCTCGCGTTCAACATCCAGGACTTCGCCGTCTCCTACTGAAGCGCAGCTGCCGTGCGCCCGCCGGAGGGCTCGGCACCAGCGCGGCGAAAGCTGACCAGATACAACACTCCCCCGGGCACGCTCCAGAGCAGATCATTGGAAACGAGGAGGAACGACCACGCCACCGCGATCTCCTGAGTACTGCCTGGCGCGTTGCCGTTGAGCCCGATGTGGAGGTAACTCAAATAGCCGATCAGCAGCAACTCGCGCAATCCGTGACCGTTGATTGTCACCGGTATCAGCACAAGGAACAGGATCACAGGCATCATCAGCAACACCTGTGGGTAGCTAATCGCGATCCCGAGCGACCGCGCGAACAGATAGACGGCGGAGAAGTTGACGACGTGAATGGCAAAGGCGAGCCCGACCACGACGATCAGCTGGGGCGTGACGCTGAAGTTCGTCTTCGCCGCGGTCATCGTCCTGTGAAGTTTTCCGAGCCACGGCGCGTCGCGGAAAGCGCGCAACACAAACCATGCGCCGAGAGCGCCCGCACACGTCAGCGCCAGCAACGCAGGAAGCAATGCGCGCTGGGAGACTCTCTCGCCAGCCACCATTCGAAGCGGCCCGGGCTCGATGGCGAAGCCGACCGCCGCCAGCACGATGAGCGCGCCAAGCGCGTTTAGGCGGTCGGCCACCACGGTTGCTACTGCGGGGGCTTTCCGCTCGGGAGCGAGACGGCACAATTGGAAAATCTTGAACAGATCGCCGCCGGTGCTTCCCGGCAGGATTGAGTTAAAAAACTGGCCTGCCCAGGTCAGTGAAAAGATCGTGCGGAACGGAAAACCGAGGCCCTGCTGCTTCAGCAGGATCATCCAGCGTAGCGCAAGCCCGGCAATGACGAGAAACGACAGCGCCCAGCCCGCAATCGCCCAGCGGAGATCGAGGCGTAGCAGCACAGCGCCGAGTTTGGGCCAATTTACTTTCGAAAGCACCAGCGCGATCAGCGCGAGCGAGAAAATGCAGCGGAGAACGAACTTGAGCCGGCGCATGCTCACGGTTGCGCCTTTCGGATCGGCGCTTCGCGCCCGGCGCGCCGGATCACGGCGCGGGCGCCGGTGAGGCTTTGCGGGTCCACAAATTGACTCCGGCGAACGATTCCTTCAGCTGGAAGCCGAGCTTCTGCAAAATGCGCTGCTGCTCTTCGCGCTCGAACTCCTGCAAGATGAAAACCTTCGTTACCTTTTTCGCGACCATCGTCTTTTCCACCTGCTCCGCTTGCGCCTTCAGAATGATCGAGCCGGGATGCGGGAACGGGAAGTAGTTCCGCAGCCGCTCTTCGAATGCAATTTTGTGACCCATCGGCAGTATCAGCATGATGCGCGATGTCGGCTTGGCATTGCGGCGCATAAATGCTTTTAGCTCCTGCCGCTGCTGCTCGCCTTGCACATCATTCAGGGATCGTCGCTCCAACTGGGCAATGATCGGCTTCGAGTTTGGCCAGAGAAGCACCGCGAAGAGCGAGCTGTGCGTCAGCAGTAGGAGGCCGGGAATAATGGCGAGATACCAGGAGTGTGAGAGCCACGCCCGGCCGAAATCCTTCTGAAAGCCGTAGAGCAACAACACGACAGCAACCGCCCAGGTGAAGAAGACCGCGCCAAGCACGTGCGGGTGCGACCGCCCGACGTAATACATGAAGCTGCCGCAGCCAAAGATGCTGACAAACGCCAACACGCCTGCGTAGGGAGAGCTTGGCCCGCCCCGCCAGTAACTCACGATCGCTGCAAACAAGCAGGCCATGTAGGTGAACAAAATCGTCCAATAGAGGCCGGACAGCGGGAGCGGAATCATCCCAAACCCGTAGAGGCCGAAGATTTTTGAGTAGGTGGCGGCCTGCCCGAAGTCTGGCCAGGCGTTACTGCGGAGGAAGAAGCCGATTTGGACCGCCGCGAACGCGATCGCCACACCGCCGATGAACGACAAGAGCGAGGGCACCAGCCGCGCCGTCCGCGAAAGTACGATGGCCGCAGCCGCGCCCGCCAAAGCCGGCGCACCGAAGTCGAGGTTGTTGATAGCGCCGACACCCGCGACGACACCCACAAGCATCCACCGCCATCCCGCCGGCCGATGGAGCGTCCATGTCACCGCGGCAAGGAGCCACAGAGGCCAGACATACCGCATTGGCCACACAGCAAAGTAGTTGAAGATCCCCATCCCCCAGGCCGGCGATCCGCCGAACCCGAAACTCAAACCGAGCACCGGCAGGTAAAGCGCCAGGGCGATCGATGCATGCCGAGTCAACATCGAGAGCGTCCAGTACACAGCCATCAACCCGGCCAGCGACAGACTCACCATCGCGGTCGTGAACGCCAGGAAGGTGTAGCCTGTCAGGTTCAGGACCGGCGCAAGCAGGACCGGGAGCACGTTGTTGTACTGTGGGAAAAAGTTGACCATCGGCGTCTTCCCCGAGGCCACACCGAAGAACTCGCTCGCGGTATACTCCATGTGCCACCAAAGCACCATCGAGCTGAGGTACACCTCCCGGTCGCGAATGACAGACGGGCTGAGCAATGCTGCCGTCAGCAGTAAAGCGATCGATGCCGCTGCAAGCTGAGGTATCCACTTTACGGCGCGAGCGATCTTTTCGCCGGAAGGCGCTCCATACATCACCACGGCGAGACAAATCGCGAGTGTGAGCGCGTCTCCGAGCAACATCATCCCGGGCGTGAAGTAGGCGAACTCTTCCGTGCGTCGCGCATAGAAGAATGCGAGAACGAGCACGCCCTGGCCGACGAAGGCGAAGCGGAAAACGGCTTTCGCTTCGAAGCGGCGCGCCCACAAGAAGACACCGATGAAAGCGATGGGAGTCGTGGCGAGCGCAAGCAGATAGCGGATATGCTCGAGCCGCTCCGGCTGGAACAAACTCAGGAGCTCCTTCAGGAATAACGTCGCGGCGTCGGTGGGATTCTCATGCGGAATCCACGGCGCGAGCACTCTCTGCACGAGGAACAACACGGCTGCGACGACAGGAAGACTTGCCCACGCAGCGGCCATGTCCCGCTCGATCGTCTGTTCCGGGTCAGCCATCGGTACATCGGCCGCCGCACTTGCGCGGCCCGGAAGTCTCGCCTCAGGTGCGATCATTATCGTGTCGACGCGGGCGGCGCGGGCGCGGAGATCGATGCTGCGTGCTCGAAGCGATCAGAAATTGATGCGCTCTTTCTCGACCACTAGCGGCCGACGGAGCACCTGGGTGTGGATCGCGCCGATGTATTCTCCGAGAATTCCAATGAAGAAGAGCTGCACCGAAGAGAACAGAAACAGGCCGATGATCACTGGCGCCTGGCCGATCGGGAACTCGTACCAGTTTACCAGTTTGTACACGAAATAGGCGACGGCGACCAGCAGACTCACGAGTGACATGGCAAACCCCATCATCGTGGCGAGCCGCAGCGGCACTTTGCTGTGGTTGGTGATGCCGAGCATCGCCATGTCGTAGAGGGTGTAGAAGTTGTTCTTGGTGATGCCGCGCTTTCGCGTCGGCTGCACGAACGGAATCTTCGCCGTCGGCAAGCCTATCTCGGAGATCAAGCCGCGAAAATACGGATACGGATCGGGCAGTTTGCGGCAATAGTCGATAATCGCGCGGTCGTACAAGCCAAATCCGGTGAAATCGCGAATGATCTCGAACTCAGCCAGCCGGTGCACAAGCCGGTAGTAGCTGCGGCGGATGAAGAAAAATATCGGCGATTCTTCGCTCTTCTCCTTTACGCCCACGACAGCCTTGTAGCCCTGCTCCCACTTCGCGAGGAACTGCGGGATCATCTCCGGCGGATCCTGAAGGTCGGAGGCCATCGCCAGCGCTGCCTCACCGGTGGCCTGCATCAAGGCATGATGTGGTGAACGGATGTGGCCGAAATTGCGCGCGTTCATGATCACCTTCAGGCGCGGCTCCTCGGCAGCGAGTCCGCGCAGAATATCCTGCGTGCCGTCCGTTGACGAGTTGTCGATCACGATCATCTCAAGCTGGTACGGCGGCAGTTTGTCGAACACCGCACGCACGCGGCCGACAAACTCTTCGATATTCTCCGCCTCGTTGTAGCAGCCGGCAACGACGCTGATGAGCTTCATGGCTGGCTGCGAGGCGCGCTACAATCCGCGGCTGTAGATCGTCTGCTTCAGATGCTCGTTCTCGGAATACGGCGAGTCGATGTTGTCGATCATGAGCGGCGCATCCTTCGAGCAGGCCGTAGTGACACGGTGGCCCCACTTGCCGAGCATCAGCTCGCGGCAGGAGATCTGGCCCTTCTGCAGCGGAATAGCCATGTAGATGTCCTTTTCCGTGAGCGCCTGACCCTCGACCAGATCGTGCGCTGCATAAACACCGCGGATGTACGAGTCGAGGTATGCGGTCTCTTTCGGCAGCGGGATTTTGCGGCTCGACTGCGCGGTTCCGCAAAACTCGACGGCTTTGTGGAAGGCCTTGAACCAGGTATCGAGCTGCTCGGGCAATGATGAATACTTCGCGACTTCGAAGCCGTCCGTGTTGATGTCGATGTGCCGCTCAAACGTGCGCGCGCCTTTTGCGTAGGCGATCCCGATCGACATCGCCCAGTCGTGGTACTCGTGCGAGGACCAACCGATGTCGTGACCGGGATACCGGTTCTTCAGGAACTCGATCTGCTCCAGCTCGGCCTCGGAGTCCTCATGCGGATAGGCTGCGACGCAGTGGTTGATCGCGAGCGGGATGTTGCGGTTTTCGAAGAACGTGACCACGTCATCCATGTCCTTCAAGGGCGTGCCGCCGAATGAGATAATGCAAGGCTTGCGCGTGCTGGCGATCTTCTCGATCAGCATCCAGTCGTTGCTGTCCGCACTCGCAATCTTGATGATCGGCATGTCGAACTGCACGCACCAGTCGACTGACTTCTCGTCGAACGGCGTCGCCATCGGAATGCAACCGCTCTTCCGGATCGCCTCCACCATTGTGGCGTAGTCTTCCTTTGTGAGCCGCGTGTCGAGCACTCGCTTGACGTAGCGGATGTCGGTGCGGCTGCGGAAGTCCTTGTGGACGAAGTTGTCCACGTCGCGGAACTGCAGCTTGATCGCAGCACGCACGTTATTGAAGCGCACCACACGGCTGTGCTCGCGGATGATCTCAAGGCCGCGGTCGAGCTTGCCTTGATGGTTACTCGCCATCTCGAGCACGCACAGGTTTTCGAAAATGTCTCGTTTCACAGGTAAAAGGTCTCGGATTCGATGCTTACTGTGCGATCAGCGCCGTTCAACGCAGGAGCGCGAGAAGGTCGGCAGGCTGATACACAATGTGGGCAATCGGGAACGTCTGTTGCTTGTGCGCCTCGCCGTAGCCGTATGCCGCGGCGACGAAAGCGACTTTGTTCACGGAAGCCGCGCGGGCGTCGTCAACAGCATCACCGATAACGCAAGCGTCTGCTGAGTCAATGCCTTTGCCGCGTAGTAGTTGCGCCACGGCGTCTGCTTTATCGCTGAACGGGTTCGCCGGATCGTCCGGGCTGGCGATCACTTCGAAGTAGCGGTCGATCGCGAAATGGCTGAGCAGCAGTTTCGCCGGCAGGGCTGGTTTGTTGGTGACGACGAAGCAGCGCTTGCCCGCGTGTGCTAACGCCGACAACAACTCAGCAATGCCGGGGAAAAGCTGCGCGCGCAAGCAACCGCCACCGTCGTAGATCGTGCGATACGACC
>DATHXZ010000313.1:0-2732 GCA_035459405.1 Chthoniobacterales bacterium | reverse complement strand
TGCGCGGCGACTCGGCGCCCGCACGGCACTCCTAACGGCAGTCGGCGATGATAAAGTCGGAGATTTTATCCTGCACTTTTTACAGCAGGAGCATGTCGAGACATGCTTCATCCCGCGCAAGTCGGGTAAGCGCTCGAGTGCTGTGGTGCTGGGCATCCAGCCGCCCGATCGCTTTCCGCTGACCTACTACCGCGACAACTGCGCCGACATCGAGCTGACAATCGACGACGTGCTGGGGACCCCGATCGCCGAGAGCCACGTGCTGCTCATTAGCGGCACGGGCCTGAGCAAAGAGCCGAGTCGCAGCGCCACGCTGTTCGCCGCCGAGGTAGCACGGCAAGCCGGCACAGCTGTAGCGCTCGATATTGACTTCCGGCCGGACCAGTGGCACGATCCACGGGCATTTGGCGTCACGCTCCGCGCCGCTCTGCGGTTGGTCGATATTGTCTCCGGCACTGAAGACGAGATCAACGCCGCGCTGCTGACGGATCCGAGCCAGATCAGCCTGACCCATTCGCAGATTTCCGACACACGGGTTGGCGGCGATGTTGATGAGGCAATCCAACGTGTGTTAGCGCTGGGACCTGAGGTGCTGCTGCAAAAGCGGGGCGCCGAGGGTTCGCGTGTACATCTCAAGTCGCGCGATGACGCGCTACACCAGATCGACGCAGCCGGCTTCCCTGTCGCCGTCGCCAACATTCTCGGCGCTGGCGATGCGTATGCCGCGGGCGCCCTGTACGGCTTTATTCAGGGTTGGGATTGGCACAAAAGCGCACGGCTGGCGAATGCGTGTGGCGCGATCGTTGTGACGAAACCGGGCTGCGCCAATTTTACCCCCACCCTCGACGAAGTAACCGCGTTCGTCGAGCAGCACGGCGGCTGGTGATCCGATCGCTTGCAAGCGAACAACGCGGGAGTTGAATCAATTTATGACTCAGTACCCAACGCAACGCATGACGATGGCGCAAGCGGTTATCGCGTTCCTCAAAACCCAATATGTTGAGCGCGATGGCGTGGAGCAGCGGTTTTTCGCGGGCTGCTTCGGGATTTTCGGGCACGGCAACATCGGCGGGATCGGGCAGGCGCTACAACAAATGCCAGATTTCCGCTATTACCAATCGCGCAACGAGCAGGCCATGGTCCACGCCGCGGCTGCCTACGCCAAAACCAAAAATCGACTCCAAACGCTGGCCTGCACCAGTTCGATCGGCCCGGGCGCGACGAATATGATCACTGGCGCAGCCGCCGCGACGATCAACCGCGTGCCCGTGCTCTTGCTGCCCGGCGATATTTTCGCCCGCCGCAACGTTGCGCCCGTCCTGCAGCAGCTTGAGTCCGAACACTCGCAGGATATTTCGGTCAACGACTGTTTCAAGCCGGTCAGCCGCTACTGGGATCGCATTAACCGCCCAGAACAACTGCTCACGGCGCTGCCCGAAGCGCTGCGCGTGCTGACGAGTGCGGCGGAAACGGGTGCTGTCACGCTTGCTCTGCCCCAAGACGTGCAGGCCGAAGCGTACTCGTTTCCGTCGGCATTCTTTCATAAACGGGTGTGGCATGTTGCACGGAATCGTGCAGACCGCAGCGCGCTGGAGCAAGCAGCGGCCTGGATTCGTGCGAGCGAACGTCCGCTGCTCGTGGCGGGCGGCGGCGTGATCTACAGTGAGGCGACCGAAACGCTGCAACGCTTCGTCGAGCAAACGGGCATCCCCGTTGGCGAAACGATGGCGGGCAAGGGCAGCCTGCACTACGATCATCCGCTCTGCCTCGGTGCGATCGGCGCGACCGGCACACTGGCGGCCAATCGCATCGCGCATGACGCCGACCTCGTGATCGGCGTTGGCACGCGCTGGAGTGATTTCACCACGGCGTCGAAAACCCTGTTCCAAAACTCCAACGTTCGCTTTATCAACATCAACGTCGCCGCCTTTGACGCCGCAAAACACCATGCCCTGGGACTCGTGGGCGATGCGCGCGTGACACTCGAGGAGTTAATGGCGTTGCTCGACGGCTACCAGGTTGCGGATGATTTTCGGGCAGAGGCGCAACGGCTGCACGATGAATGGGACGCCGAAGTGCAGCGCATTTACGACATCCGGCTCACGCCGCTTCCGAGCCAGGGCGAATTGATCGGCGCGGTCAACGAGGGGAGCGATGCCGACGCGATCATGGTCTGCGCCGCCGGCAGCTTACCGGGCGATCTGCACAAAGTGTGGCGGTCGCGCACTCCGAAAAATTACCATCTGGAATATGGCTACAGCACGATGGGCTACGAGATCGCGGGCGGGCTGGGCGTTAAAATGGCTGCGCCGGAGCGCGAGGTGTACGTCATGGTCGGCGATGGCTCGTACCTGATGATGCACACGGAGATCGTCACGTCAATCCAAGAGGGCTACAAGCTCACGATTGTGCTGCTCGACAACGACGGCTACAAGAGCATCGGCGCACTTAGCCGCTCGATGGGGCAGGAAGGCTTCGGCACGCGCTACGTGTATCCTGAAAACGGAAGGTGGCCGACTGATCAGGCAGGAACGAACGTCCGCACGCTCCCGATTGATTTGGCGGCGAATGCACGGAGTCTGGGCGCGCATGTCATCGAGTGTGAGTCGTACGACGATTTCACGAGCGCGTTGCAAGAGTCGAAAACGACAGATCGGACAACCCTCATCTACATCCGCAATGATCGCTGGCAAGGCATTGACGGCTTCGAGTCGTGGTGGGATGTGCCGATC
>DATHXZ010000312.1:0-1539 GCA_035459405.1 Chthoniobacterales bacterium | reverse complement strand
CGGTTCACATGGACCATCCGGCGGCGCTTTGCCGCATGCTGTCCGATGGCGAGCTCGATGTCGCGTTCGTTCCGAGTTTCGAGTTCCTCCGGGATCCAGTCTACGCGATTGTCGATGCCGTCTGCGTCGCAGCCGACGGGCCGGTCTACAGCGTGTTCGTTGCACATCGGCAGCCGCTTGGAAACCTGCGAGAAATCGCAGCCGATCCGAATTCCCGCACTTCCGTCAATCTGCTGCGCTGCCTGCTCGCGGAACGCCGCTTGCCTGCACGGATCGTCAGCGGCGAGGCGGACGCGAGATTATTGATCGGCGACCAGGCCATCCGCTTCCGACAGCAGCATGAAAGCGAATACGAGTTCTGGGACTTAGGCACCGAGTGGAAACGATCGATTGATCTGCCGTTCGTCTTCGCGCTCTGGCTCATCCGTCCGAAAACACCGGACGCAGTGGAGGTCGCCGAAAAATTGCGCGTTCTCTGTCGGCGCAATCTCGCAGCGCTCGCCGATGTCGTGGCTGCGCAATGCGACTTCGCGCCCGAGTTCTGCGACCGCTATTTCCGCGAGCATCTGCGATTCACCTTCGGCGACGCTGAGAAACAGGGTCTGCTGCACTTCCGCGCGTTATGCGAAAAACACGGGCTACTACCGCCGAACGCGACGCCGTTGCGGCTGATCTAGCGGCGTGCAGCGGCGGTTGCTGGCCCGACACGCGCCTGCGCATCGGCATCTCAGGTTGGACCTACGCGGGCTGGCGCGGCGTGTGGTATCCGACGGGGCTGGCGCAACATCGCGAGCTGGAGTTCGCGAGCCGCCGCCACAATTCCATCGAGATCAACGGATCGTTTTACTCACTGCAGCGGCCGTCTGCCTACGAGAGCTGGTATCGAGAAACGCCGCCCTGCTTTGTCTTCAGCGTGAAAGGGCCGCGCTTCGTCACCCACATGAAGAAGTTGCGCGACGTGCAGACGCCACTCGCAAACTTCTTCGGCTCCGGGGTCCTCGCGCTGCGCGAGAAGCTCGGCCCTGTGCTGTGGCAATTCCCGCCGAATTTCGGCTGGAATGAGCAACGCTTCCGCGAATTTTTCGAGCTGCTCCCCAAGAACACCGAAGAAGCCGCCGAGCTGGCGCGTTTGCACGACGACAAGCTGAAGTACGGCATGTGGCGGAACATCGACGTCTCGCGGCCGCTGCGTTACTGCGTCGAGATTCGGCACCCGACGTTTCTCGTCCCGGAGTTCTTCGCGCTCTTGCGCCAGTACAACGTAGCTTTCGTGTTTGCCGACACCGCGCGACGCTGGCCGTACGCTGAGGATCTGACGGCCGACTTCGTCTACTGCCGTTTGCACGGGGACGAGCAGCTGTACGTGAGCGGCTATTCGCCCAGCGCGCTTGATTGGTGGGCGGCGCGTGTCGAGCTCTGGGCGCAGGGCAAACCGGCCGCCGACGCGCGGCTTATCTGCGATGTCCAACCGAAGCCCGGCGCGCGCGACGTTTACGTCTATTTCGATAACGACGCGAAAGTGCACGCGCCTTTCGATGC
>DATHXZ010000311.1:0-1747 GCA_035459405.1 Chthoniobacterales bacterium | reverse complement strand
CAAAGTGCGCGTCGCGGTGAACAATTCGTTCGGTTTCGGTGGTCACAACGCGACGCTCGTCGCGCGCGAGTTCACCGGGTAGGGACGCCGCGCTGCGGCGTCCGGGGTGCGTGGCCACAGATTCACGTAACGCGCGTCCAGGAGACGGTGGCACGCGCCTAGGGCGGCGCAGCGCCGTGCCCTACCACTTACCGGTCGTCGAAGACCGCCGTCGTAATATCGGAAGCGTCGAACGAAAACCCGTGACCTTCGCGCGGCAGCGAGCGCAGCAACGCACCGACCGCCTGCGCCGTCCCCGACGAGTAGAAGCGCACCAGCCCAACCGTCGTCTTCCGGCCGAACACCGTGATCATGATCGTCTCGTCGTCGACCGAGTTCATGAAGATGTGATTGCCGTTGCCCTGATGATAGAGCGCGTTGAACTCCACTTCGCCGATTCGGCGCGCGAGCTCCTTGGTCGCGGCGAATGAGCCGGCTGCGAGCGCCGCGATGATGGTGACATCGATCACGGTCATGTCGCCGAATTGCGAGATCACGTTACCGCCCCGATCAATCACGACCGTCAGCTCGGCTTCCGATTTGGCGAGGAAGTCCGCGAGCACGCCGTCGAGCGTGGCGACATCCTCGATGGTTAGGCAGGGAATTGCATTCATACCGCGGCTCCTTGGGTTTGCGCGACCGCCGCTTCCATCGGCACCGCGACCGGTGTGGCCGATTTCGGCGCGTCGCTCTGCTTGCTGAATTTGTGCAGCAGGATTTGTGAGACAGCGTTCAACGAAGCGAACACGTTCTGGCCCGTGCTCGAGACCACCTCGAAGCTCTGCACACGCTTCTTCCGATTGTTTAGCACGTACTCGAGGTAATTGACCGGCGCGACGTTCTCGAGGTCCCGTTTGTTGTACTGGATGACGTAGGGGATCTCATCGAGCGAGATGTTCTGCTTCGCGAGATTGTCCTCGAGGTTCTTAAAGCTCTCGACGTTCTCCTCCATCTTCTCCCACTGGGAGTCGGCGACGAAGACCACGCCATCCACGCTCCGCAAAACGAGCTGCCGCGTCGCGTTGTAAATGACCTGGCCCGGCACGGTGTAGAGCTGGAACTTTGTCACGAACCCTTTGATCACCACCGCATTGAGCGGCAGGAAGTCGAAAAACAGCGTGCGATCCGCCGCCGTGGCGAGCGAGACGAGGTCTCCGCGGTTCTCCGGATTAATCCGCTGATGGATGTAACCCAGGTTGGTGGTTTTGCCGCAGAGCGCAGGACCGTAGTAGACGATCTTGAACTGAATTTCGCGGCTCGCGTAGTTGATGATGGACATAGGAGAGGGGTTAGGCCGGCTGAGAGTAGGTTTTGGAAAGTTGCTGCACTGCGACGGCGAGCCGCTCGCGCACGTCGGCGGCGAGCTCTTCCTTCGCGTGGAGAGCGGCGAGGCAGAGATTGTTGTGCGTGAGGAACGTGACGGCTGCGTTCGCGCAGGAGAGCGTCATGGCGCGCAACGCGCCGAGCTTCGAGTCGCCCATGTGGTTCTCGATCTTCTGCATCATGGCAGGTGCCATCGCCGAAAGACCTTCAGCGTTGAACTCCGGCGGGAGATTGCCGGCCAGGCTCAGGCCATCCTCGAAGATGATCGCGCATCCTTTCACACCGGGCATTTTGCCGATGTGCGCGACGACCCCCTTCGGATCGAGCTCCTCGTCGGTGTCGAGCGCGATCTGCAATTCCGTGCGATGAGCGTGTGACGCCGCCG
>DATHXZ010000310.1:0-3894 GCA_035459405.1 Chthoniobacterales bacterium | reverse complement strand
GTCGGCCGGCGTCGTAAACACGTCGGCGACGACCAGGCCGTGCACGATCAAATCGGCAAGCTGCGGCGAGCGCAGCGTGCTGGCTGTTTTCACCGCCTGCTCCAGACCGTTCGTCATCTCGGCGGCGGCTTCCTTCAGCTCTCCGGATGTGAAGCCGAACTCGAGCGCGCGTCGCAACTCCTGCTCGCCCACTCCGAGCGCCGCCTGCCAGTTCGGCGGCTGACAGGTAAGGCTGACTGTCGCCAGGCGCATAAAATCATAATGCTCCGAGACGGATGCGCTGCCCGAGATGAGCGGCGCGTTTTCCTTTTTCGCCAGTATCGAGAAACGGCGGTTCAGGATGCTCAGCGCGAGCCACCGTGGCAGGCGCTCGATGCGGTTCGCAGCAGTATCCGGCTCATGTCCGTGTGCCGTGAGGCGCGTGAGCGACACTTCAGTCGACGGCGCTTCCGGTTCGAAGTGATAGAAGGCGCGATTCCCCTCGAACTTTTGCAGCTCGCCAAGATGCGGCTCCGGCGGCGCGGCAGCACGCGCAGTCAGCCCGACCAACCCGTCTGTAATCATCTTCTCGACCGCGGCTCCGTCGGGGAAATCACCGACTGCCACGAGCGCGATCCGCTCCGGTCGATACCACCTGTCCCAGAAATCGACGAATCGCTCACGTGTCGCACCCTTGATCACCTCGGGGACGCCGATCGGCAGCCGCTTGGGAAGGAGCGTGGTGCCGAGCATCGCCTCGTATTGCGCGACGAACGCGCGGTATCCAACTGAGTCACGCGCGCGCCGTTCGGACAGGATAATCTCGCGCTCCTTCTCGATCTCCTGCGGCAGCAACAGCAGCCCGCCGGCATAGTCGCTCAGAACGCGCAACCCTTCCGCGATCGTCGCCTCGTCCGACCGCGCCAGCTCGAGCAAATACACGGTGCGCTCGAATCCGGTATTCGCATTCGTGTCGCCGCCGAAGCTGATCCCCATCCGCTGGAAGAATTCGATCAGCGTGCCCGGCGGATAATGTTTGCTGCCGTTGAACGCGAGATGCTCGAGGAAGTGCGCGACGCCGCGCTGGTCGTCTGCTTCATGCATCGAGCCGGCGAGCACCACGAGACGCAGCGAAGCACGCGCCTTCGGCTCTTTGCTCGGCAGCACGACGTAGCGCACGCCATTCGGCAGCTTGCCGAAGCGAGCGGCGGGATCGGGTTTCAGGTCACTGCTTTCGTGCGCGAATGGCAACGCCGCAGCGGGCGCGGTGCTCGGCGACGCCGACGGCGTTTGTGCCGGAGCTGCGACAACTCCGAACGCACAGAGGCAGGAAACGAACGAGAGAGAAAGCTTTGTCATCGAGACGGCACCTCGAGAGCCGGGCGCCTACTCTACACGCAAACGGCGGACAGCTACTTGTCGGCGACCGCGAACAAATGCAGATGCAGCGCGATCCCCTCCGGCGTCCGCAACGGATGCTCCGCATAGCTGAATACCTCGACACGGGCGAAATGACGCCGCAACAACTCGCGCAGACTCCTTCGCGTGAAGAAGTTCTTATGATCGGCCTCGAGCAGGTGCCATGGCACCGCCTGCCATGCGCTGAAGTACGGGATTACTTCGATGTTCGGCACCGAGAACAACGCGCGCGAGTGAATGCAACGCGCGATCTCTGCGAGGAACGTGTCCGCGCGCTCGATGTGCTCCAGCACCTCGACGCAAATCGCCGCGTCAAATTCGCCGGTGCTGCACGGCAGAGCGCCAGCGTCCGGATCGACACGTCGATACGGGAGGTCGCGCCGGTCCAGCAACTCGAAACAGTGCGCGCTCGTCTCGAGTCCCAGCCATTCGTGCGCGGCCGCAAGAAGCGGCGGTCCGTAGGCGCCCGCGCCACAACCAACATCAACGACCGACGCGCCCCGCGGCAGGTAGTCGCGCAACAACTGCAGCGTCTCCGCTCCAGGCTCCGCCACCGGCGGACCCGAACCGTAGATGTTGTCGCGGTGCAAGACCTTCGGCTGTTCTGGATGCACGACATCGCCGTACGGTTTCAGCGCGAGCGACGCGGGAGTGAGCTGAACCGCAAAATCGCCGATCTCGAACTCGCCCGGTTCGTCGGCCCACGACGCCGTAATCGTGATCAGTTGATCGCCCGCTGAGCCTTCGCTCCACGCAGTTCGCGCGAGGAGCCGAAAGCCAGTTGGGATTGTGTCCGAAATGTTCAGCGCGCGCGAAACATCCGGCCGCACGAACAGCAGTTGCGTTTCCCCGCAGATCTCGCCGTTCACCCGTGCTCGAATGCGGCAGCGCGACGGATCACGATCGCGAGCAAAGAACCATCCCGCGATCGGAACGCATGCATCGTAGACAGCCGCGCCGCGTTGCGGAGCGTCGATGTAGCTCGAGCTGCCGGCGAGTCTCTGGAATTGCACAGCTTCGCGCAGAGATATCACGCGCTGCAGAATAGAAATGGAAGGAAGTGCGCGCGAGCCGCGTTTTTCGCCGCCGCTACTTTGAAAGGAGTGGCAATTCCGCGGCGAAGGAACTATATCCCTGCACGAGCAGGCCGGAGACACGCGTCGAGTCGTCGCTGCTCGAACTCACATTGTCATGCCTGAACGCGTCCGACCGATCGAACAGATGCTGGAGCTGAGTGAAGACGAGGCAAATTCGCCCGAGCATCTCGATTCGCAGGTTCAGAAAGCGCAGGAGCAACTTTTCCTTCTCAAGAAGCAGCAGGAGCAGATCGAGAAACAGAAACGGGAGCTCGAGGAGCTAAGCCGCCGGCAGGAAGAACTCGAGCGCGGCCGCATCGAAATGACGGACAAGCTGACGCGTTCGCTCGTGGTGCTGGAACGCGAGGCTTACGATTCGCAGAAGAAGCTCGAGCAGATCCGCGCCACGCGAGAGAGCTTCGAGCAGCATCTCGTGTTGCTCGAGTCGATCGATCCGAAGAGGTGGAACCCTACCGACCTGCACAAGGAACTGAGCCGCGCATTGAGCACGGTGGATGACGCACGGGCCGAGTTCAGTCAGCAACGCAGCCGACTGACGGCCTCGACAAGTGAGGATGGTTCCGAGGTGGCATTGCCCGAAGCCGCGCCGGAAGTCGGCGGGATGGGCAGCGGCAACAGCTTCGTGCAATGGCTGCAGATCGGATTCGCGCTCACGCTGCCGCTGATCCTTTTCGGTTTCATCGCGCTCGTTCTCTTCCTCTGGTTTGCAAGCCAGGCCCAATAGCCGCATGCGCCGACGCTCGCCGAAACCCGACGGCACACCGCTGAACGACAAGCAGCAGGAGCTCGCACGTCGCGAGTCGCAGTTGCGCGATGAGATGCAAAAGCTCGAGCGCATGATCCAGGAAGCGCCGCAAGTTGCGCAGGAGAGAACGCGCCGTCAGCGTGAGGAAATCCTGTCGCGTGCGACGGAGGGTGGAAGCCGGCTCGACGTCTCGATTGCGCTGCAGGACAGACGCTATCGCGACGGAGGGGCTTACAACGGCCGCAGACGTGCGCTGCGCAAGGAACGCCGTGAAGGGCGCATTGTGTTTCTCGTCCTTGTTGTCGTTCTCGCCGCGGCAGTGCTCTGGCTGATGACGCACCTGAAATTCTAAGCCTCGCACGGCGAACACGGCCGCACGGCGGCGGTTGCGCTGTGTTCGCCGTGCCAGGAATCTCATCTTGATGCCGCCGACACCGATCGATATTGCGTACGCTGCAAAGCTGGCGCGACTGTCTCTGAGTGACGAAGAAACGCAGCTGTTTCAGGAACAGCTCGCGCAGGTGCTCGCGCACGCCGACAAGTTGCGCGAAGTCGACGTCAGCGGCATTGAAGCCGCCGCGCACGTGGTGCCGCTGTTCAACATCTTTCGTGAGGATGAGCCGCGGGATTGGTTCACGGCCGAGCAGGCGCTCG
>DATHXZ010000309.1:0-2040 GCA_035459405.1 Chthoniobacterales bacterium | reverse complement strand
GCGGGATTCGTGATCTCCTTCTCCCAGATCACCTCGCCCGGCAGCGCATCGGGCTGGACCTTTGAGTAGAACTCATCGCTCTGCGCGTCCTGCGGCTCTTTCATGTAGGCGTCGAACGCCTTCGTCGCGGCGGCGATCGCGTCGCCTTTGAACAGCTTCGCCGAGACACGCACGCGCGGCACGTTCATCGCGATGAGGCGGAGCTGACGCGTGCCGGCGGCCTGCTGATGCGCAGTGAAGCCCTGGAAATAGAGACGCGGCGCGACCTTCTCGAACGCGACCTCCTGTGTGAACGGCGCGGCAGTCACGACAGGATCCCGCGCCGGGAATCCGGACGCAACGCTCACGCGATAGCGAGTGCCGAGCGCGAAATCGCCGCGCACCGTAATCAGGTTGTCCGAAATGATCGGCTTCATGTTCGGAACGTCAGGCTCGACCTTCAGCCACTGCGCGATGTTCTCGGTCGTGACGTCCTCGCCGATCGACTTGGTCGTGCTGATCAGCAGCCGCCGCCCTTCGACGCGGTTCGTCTCGGCCGTGACCTGCCGGACGGCGAACGGCTGCACAAGCCCGATCGGGATTTCCTTGCGCGCGGGAAGCTTCGCATTCCATTCCGTCGCGGGGAGGCCCGTGTCGAACAGCAGCCGCCAGTCGTTGCCGGGCGGCAGCGGTTTGGCTGGGGCGACGTAGAGGATGTTCTGCCGCAGCGTCTTCGGCTTCGCTGCGGGCAACCCGTCTGAGGCAGGCTCGGAGCCTCCTTCCTCTTGCGACGGCCCAGGGTCGTCCTGCGGCAGCTCTCCCCAGACGGCTAACGACTTGTCATCGCTGTTCCATTTCGTGAAGCTGCGGTCGCGCTGCGTGGGATCTTGGATCTGCTCGACGCGAGCCTCGATCCGCATGCCGGATCCGTTCACATAACGAACGAACTTCGCCGCCGCCGCGGCGTTCACGTTGGCGTTGAAAAGGACGGCGTAGCGCGGAACGGCGGTCGCGTTGCCGCTGTCGACGTACGTGATCGCGGTCGTGCCTTTCACACGCATCGGCGGCGTTTCTGCCGTCTCGCGGAGCTGCGCGGCCACCGATTTACCGGCGGCGTCTCTGAGTCCGGGCCGGAGCGAGATTTTGAACTTCGTGCCGAGCGGCAGCACGCCGGCAGGCGCAAACGATCCGCTGCGCGTGCTCAGCCAAACGAAGCGCCCGTCGATCGGCGGCTCGAAGACGATCGGCGAAACATCTGCCGGCTTACCGATCTGATCCGGCGACACCATCTCGGCCGCGAAGCGAAGCTCGAACGTGCTTTTGGGTTCCAGCGTGCGCGATGGCAGTAAGAGCTGCGCGGCCGGCTCAGCGCCGGGCGCGACGTTTGCGAGAAGCAGACAAAGCGCGAAGCACGCCCGGCGAAACAGAGTTGTTTTGATGCGCCGGATTACGGCTGGTAAGCCGCCCGCTTTCAATCAATTTCGCGCCGCGGGCGCAGGTCGTCGTAGCTGCGCATGACGGTCGCCGCTGAACGCAGCTCGTGCCCTATGCAGCCGCGCGGCGATGTGCCGGAGCGGCGGACGCAACACGAGTTGCGCCCGCCATGTACCGCGTGTGCGGGCGTCGCTTAGGGCAGATTGTAGATCTCCACCAGGGCGACACCGGCCGTGCCGGTATTCGCGCGCACAATCGCAGTATAGTTCCCGGTCGGCAGCGTTCTGACGATGGCCGATTCGCGCAGATCGGTAGGAGCGAGTCCGGTTGCTTCAATCTGCACCTGTTGGCTTTCGCGCCAGTCGTTATTTCGGGCAATGAGATCGCCGTTCGCGTCGCGGAGCTCCAGCGCAGGATCTGCCAAGGCGCCGGTGATCCCGTGATCGCTCAGCGATGGTCCAATCGCACGGACGACAACCGTGGCAGGATCATTGCCCCGAACGATGACGCCGCCGATCAGCACTGCGTCTCCCTGGTCCACGGTACCGCGGGTGGAGATATTCGCGAGGTTGGAGCTCGACTTGTCTGCCAGGGCATAGGCTTCCACCACCGCCAAGCCGACGGTGT
>DATHXZ010000308.1:0-1912 GCA_035459405.1 Chthoniobacterales bacterium | reverse complement strand
CGTCGCGGCGTTGTTCGCGATTCATCCGCTCCGCGCGGAATCCGTCGCGTGGGTGGCGGAGCGGAAGGATGTGCTAAGCGGCGTGTTTTTCGCCCTCACGCTCGGCGCCTACGCGCGCTACGTGCGGAAGCGTAATGTCGCCAGCTATGTTGTGCTGGCGGTTGTCTTCGCGCTCGGCCTCATGTCGAAGGGAACGCTCGTGACGTTGCCATTTCTTCTCCTGCTCGTCGACGACTGGCCACTGCGCCGCCGCGAGGGTTTGATACGGCTGCTGCCGGAGAAGATCCCGTTGATAGTGATGTCTGCCGCGACGTGTGTGGTGACGCTGATGGTGCAGTCGGAGACGATCAACACGCTCGAAAAGCTGCCGCTCGCATCGCGGCTCAGCAACGGAGCCGTCAGCGTGGTGACCTACGTCTGGCAGATGTTCTGGCCTGCAAACCTCACGGCATTTTACCCGCATCCCGGCGATCAGCTTCCGCTCTGGCTGGTGGCAGCCTGCGTCGCCGCGATCCTCATCGCGACGAGCGCCGCTCTGCTCCTTCGGGGCGTGCCGCCGTACGTGCCAGTGGGTTGGTTTTGGTATCTCGGCATGCTGGTTCCGGTGATCGGAATCGTGCAGGTCGGGCTGCAGGCGCATGCCGACCGGTACACTTATCTCCCGCAGATTGGGCTTTACGTGCTCGCGACGTGGGGACTGGCCGATCTCGTGGGGCGGCGGTTGTTTGGGCGCGCGGTGCTGAGCATCGCCGCCGTGGGCACCCTCGCAGCCCTCGGCTGGCAATCGGCGGTGCAAACTGCACACTGGCGCAACAGCGAAGCGCTCTGGGGTCGTGCCGTAGCGGTCAGCCCGCAGAACGCTGTTGCGCAGACGAACCTGGGCAACATGCTCCCGGGCATCGAGTCGATCCCGTACTACGAAGCGGCGCTCGCAGCCGATCCTGAATCGACTCTGCCGATGAATAACCTCGCTTGGGTGCTTGCTACGCATCCCGACAAGTCAGTTCGCAACGGCGAGAGAGCAGTCGAGCTCGCGCTGAATGCTGCGCGGAAGACAAACGCGGCCGATCCGGTGTTCCTGCGAACGCTCGCGGCAGCGTATGCGGAGACCGGCCGTTTTCACGACGCGGCGAGAGTGGCGCGCGGCGCTTTGGAAGTCGCGGAAGAGCAGGGAAACAGCGCGCTCGCTTCCGATTTACGCAACCACATCGGCGACATCGAGCTGCGCATTCCACTGCGGGACCACTCGCTCATGGCACCGCCGCGCTAGGCTCCCACGCGCGACGCGACATGGTGCGCGATGCAGGGTTCGAACCTGCGACTTCTTGCGTGTGAAGCAAGCGCTCTACCACTGAGCTAATCGCGCGAAACGGCCGACGGGCGAACAATAGAGCGGGCGTTCGCCCTTTCCAGAAAAAAGCGGTCGCTTGTCAGCCGCGATGCGCCGTTCTAGATACCCGCATGTCGGAACACAAAGCCACTCTTCGTTGGGAACGCGGCGACGCGGAATTCAGTTACCAGAAGTACCCGCGCGATCATTCGTGGTCGTTCGACGGGGGGCATACGATGACCGGCACCGCGGCTCCGGCTTACCTCGGCAACCCGGCGAACGTCGACCCCGAAGAGGCGTTTGTAGCGTCCCTCTCGAGCTGCCACATGCTCACATTCCTCGCCATCGCCTGTAAGCAGAAGTTCGTGCTCGAGCGCTATGAAGACGAAGCGGTCGGGCACATGGAGAAGAACGCGCAGGGCAAGATGGCGATCACGCGCGTTGAGCTGCATCCGAAGATCAAGTGGGGCGGCGACCGCACACCGACGGAGGAGGAGCTCGACAAGATCCATCACGCGGCCCACGAGAATTGCTTCATCGCCAACTCGGTGACTACGCAGGTGACGGTCGCGAAGTAGCGGC
>DATHXZ010000307.1:0-1844 GCA_035459405.1 Chthoniobacterales bacterium | reverse complement strand
GCGCCGCAGATCGCGCCACGAAGCAATGGTCGTGAACCTGTCAGGCCGCGGTGACAAAGACCTCGCAACAGTCGCTGAGACCATCGGGAGCAGCGACGCCGGGTGAGTGCGCTCGCACAGGCGTTCGCTTCGTTGCGAGAGCAGAAGCGCGCGGGCTTCATTCCATTCATCGTTGCGGGCGATCCGGACCTTGCAACGTCGGTCGAGCTGCTCCACGCACTGAGCGATGGCGGCGCCACGGCGATTGAACTTGGTGTGCCGTTTAGCGATCCGGCTGCCGACGGCCCGGTGATCCAACGCGCTGGGCAGCGCGCGCTCAGTCGCGGAGTCACATTGGCGGACATCTTCGCCATGCTCGCGAAGAACCGCTCGGACATTTCGGCGCCACTCGTGTTGTTCGGCTACTACAATCCCGTCCTGCAATTCGGACTGCGGAAGTTTGCCGATGCGGCACAACGCTGCGGGATCGCGGGCGTTCTCGTTACCGATCTGCCTGCCGAAGCCGCGGAGCCGCTGCGCAGTTTGCTGCACGAGCGCGACATCGATCTCATCTTCCTCGTCGCGCCGACCACCAGCGACACGCGGCTGCGCCAGATCGCAAGGCTGGCCAGCGGGTTCATCTACGCCATCGCGCGCACCGGGGTCACAGGCACGCATCGGGAATTGCAGGACGAATCCGAGACGCTCGTGCGGCGAATCCGCGACGTCACCGACCTGCCGGTGGCGGTTGGGTTCGGCATCACGGACCGTGCACGTGCGCGCGCTGTAGTTCGCTACGCAGATGCAGCTGTGGTCGGTTCGAGGCTTGTCGCGGAAATTGAAGAAGCGACAGCTGAAGGAAGATGGCGTCGCAAGGCCGTCGTGCAGCGGATCACGAAATGTGCGCGCGAGTTTGCGGACCTGACAAGATAGCTATGCAACAAACCCCTTCACGAGCCGTCGCAGAGCAGCTCGACGCCGCCGACGAGCTGCGACCATTCCGCGCCCGGTTCTTCGTTCCCGAAGGCCAGATCTATCTCGACGGCAACTCGCTTGGTCTGCTCTCGCGCGACGCCGAGCAAACTCTGCTTGCCGTGCTCGATCGCTGGCGCACCACCGGCATCGGCGGATGGATCGGGGGAGACTCGCCGTGGTTCACGATGGCCGAATCGCTCTCCGAGCGCGTGGCGAAGCTGGTCGGCGCGGAGGCCGACGAGGTGGCGATCGCCAACTCGATGACCATCAATCTGCACCAGCTGCTCTGCACGTTGTACAAGCCGAACGCCAGACGCACGAAGGTGCTCATCGATGCGCATAGTTTTCCGACTGATCGCTACGCGTTGCGCAGTCATCTGCGGCTGCGCGGGCTGGATCCTAACGAGGAGATCGTCATCGCCGCCCCCGGTGAATCGCGATTCCTCGACGAAGACGAACTCGTCCGCGCGCTTGGGAATCCCGAGTTGCAGATGGCGCTTTTCCCGTCCGTTGTTTACACCACCGGGCAGCTGCTCGATCTCGAGCGACTCTGCCGCGCCGCGCGCGAGAATGGCGTTATCATCGGCATCGACATGTCGCATTCCGTCGGCGTGATGCCGCACGCGCTCGATGACTGGGGCGCAGATTTTGCCGGGTGGGGACACTACAAGTGGCTGAATGCCGGACCCGGTTCGGTCGCCGGGCTCTACCTGAACCGCCGGCACTTCGATGAGGAAGGAATGGTGCACGCCGGGCTGGCCGGGTGGTGGAGCGTGCACAAGGAAAGCATGTTCGAGATGTCGGACGAGTTCTTCCCGGGGCTCGGTGCATCCGCGCTGCAGATCGGAACGCCAGCGGTCCTGAGCATGGCGCCGATCGACGGTGCGCTG
>DATHXZ010000306.1:0-7330 GCA_035459405.1 Chthoniobacterales bacterium | reverse complement strand
ATCTCGTCAGGCGCGTCGTCGCGGTTCAGATACTGCAGCTCGCCAGCGCCATTCACATAATGCGTGCAGCCGATCACCGATTGCATCCATCGGAACCGCGTATCGCGCGTCGGGCTGATCTGCTTCGCGTCGTGTTCCTGCATCGGCAGGTCGATATAACAGTCGCCGCCTTTGTGGAGGCGCAGCCGATCGCCATCGCGGCGCGCGCGGACGATCTCGCCTTCGTGTGGCACGTCGACAAAGTAATCGTCGATCTTCGCGGCGCGCGCCCGGAACTGCAGGTCGCCGGATCGCACGACGGTAATCCCATCAAGCAATCCGAGCCGCCGATACATCTCGAGGCAGAAGTCAGCGACGTTCTCGGCCTCGACAGCCTTAAAGTGCTCGAGCAGCCGAGGGCAGACGTAATTCGGCAGTTGGCGCGCGGTCTTCTCTTTCCACTCTGGCAGCACGCGCTTCGCGAACAGCGGCGAAAAGAGCTTCTGGAGTGGATTCGCGAAAGTGAAATTGATCTGAAACTCGCGATCGCCGTGCTGCTCGCGCAGGATGGTCGCGGTCTCGCGCCGGTCGTGGTCGCTGTCGTGATAGAAGAAGACGATCTCGCCTCCGATCTCCTGTTGCAGGCGCCGCGCGCTCTGGATCTTGGCGAAGAGAAAACGCCGCGGAAAAATGCCGCACGGCTGCTGGCCGAAGCAGATGATCGGCGAAGGCATTCGTCAGGCGCGTTCGTGCGCGAACACCGTGCGCTGCAGAATGACTGCGACCAGACACACCGCAGCGCACCCGATGACGTTGTACCAGAGGTAGCCGATGTTCGTCGTTTTGAAGAGAACCAGCACGAGCGTTTGGGAGATCAATGCCGCGGTGAAGACAGCCGAGCCACGCAAAAACGGCAGAAAGAATGCAGCCAGGAACAGCCCAAGAATGGTGCCGTAAAAGATCGAGCCAAGGATGTTCACGGCCTCGATGAGGTTTTCCACGAGGTTCGCGAAAAGCGCGAACGCGATCGCGAGTACGCCCCAGAACGCGGTCGCGACTTTCGCGAAGATCAAGTAATGGAGATCACTCGCGTCGCTGCGGATCAGCGGCCGGTAGAAGTCCACTTCCGTAGTTGAGCCGAGCGCATTGAGTTCGGCGGCAGTCGAGGACATCGCCGCGCAGAAAATCACCGCGACAAGCAGGCCGATGATCCCATGCGGCAGATAGCGGAGGATGAACGTGATGAACACGTAATCGGAGTCCTTCGTCTCGAGGTGCGGATCATTGCTCTTGAGCGTCTCCTTTAGTTCTGCGCGGATGCCTTGCAGCTCGTTTTGCGCACGCGCGACGTTTTGCTCGGCGGCGGCGATCGCTGGCATTGCGCCGGAATCCAAGGCGCGCGTCAGCTCGCTAAGGCTGCCCTGCTTTTCCGCAAAGACTGAGTCGTAGCGCGCCTGCAGGGCGGAAAGCCTGCCGGCACTGTCGCCCTGCGCGGCCGCCTCATACGCCGGCTGATTGAAGAACATCGGCGGCTTCTCGAATTGATAGAACACGAACACCATCACGCCCGTGAGCAGGATGAGGAACTGCATCGGAATCTTCAGCACTGCATTGAAGAGCAGGCCAAAGCGGCTGCCGGCGACCGAGCCGCCGGCGAGGTAACGCTGCACCTGCGACTGGTCGGTGCCGAAGTAGGAGAGCGCGAGAAAGAAGCCGCCGAAGAGGCCAGACCAGAAGTTGTAGCGCTGCGCAAAATCGAACGAGAAATCGACTGCGTTCAGCTTGCCCATGCTGCCTGCGAACGACATCGCGTTGCCGAACGAGAGGCCGGCGGGCAGGCGGTAAATGATCATCGCAAACGCAACCGCCATCCCGAGAAGGATGACCAGCATCTGCCATTTGCTCGTGATGCTGACGGCTTTCGTGCCGCCGGCGGTGGTGTAGATCACGACAAAGATGCCGGAGAGCAGAATCGTGAGTTGCAGATTCCAACCGAGGATCGCCGAGAGGATAATTGCCGGCGCGTAGATCGTGATGCCCGCCGCGAGGCCGCGCTGCACGAGAAACAGCGATGCGCCGAGCAGCCGTGTCTTCTGGTCGAACCGCTGACCGAGGTACTCGTATGCGGTGACGACTTTCAGCCGATGAAAGATCGGGATGAACACCGCGCAGACGACAATCAGCGCGAACGGCAGGCCGAAGTAATTCTGCACGAAGCCCATTCCGCTCTCGTAAGCCTGACCGGGCGTCGAGAGGAACGTGATCGCGCTCGCCTGAGTTGCCATCACCGAGAGGCCGATCGTACCCCACCGAATCGTCTCGTCGCCTTTCAGGTAGCGGCCGAGATCGCGATCGCGCCGCGTGCGCCAGTAGCCGTACGCCGCGATCGTCACCAGCGTCGTGACGAGCACCACATAATCAACCGGGCTCACGCGAAGTAGCGGCTGATCGCGTAGAAGAGCACGACGTCGACGACAAACACCGCGACCACCGCGACGTAGGCGTTACGCCAGCTGCCGAACAGCGGCACACGGTCGGCATCTGGCGGGTTCTTTTGCACGCTCATGAGCATTAAACGGCAATGACAAACACCGCATCCTTGTCGCTGGCGTGCGGTTCGAGCCGGGTGTCGAGCGTGACGAGACGACCACGCCGCTGGCGTGCGACTTGCACCAGATAGGCATCGTTCACCTGCTGATGACCCAGAGCATGGCGATAGATGGCTGCTTCGTCAGCTGGCGGTGAGGGCCAGAACGAGTGGTTCTTATGCCCGAGCAGCTCCCGCAGCAAAGTGGCAGCCTGGTGCGGCGCGACGGCTGACGGCGTATAAGCCGGGTTTGTCGACAAGCGGACAAACCCGAGCTGCGTGACGGCGCAACTGGCCCAGCCGTAGCGTGCCTGGGCGCGGAACCAAGCGTGCGCCGCGGCATGATGTTGGTGGTTTGGCCAGGCCAGAGCGAGCAACACGTTCGTATCGAGCAGCGCGGGCTTCACGTTGCGTCATCCGCAAGCAGCTTCTGCGCGCGATTGCTTGGGATCACCGGCGCATCCGCGGCGACGTCGAATACCGGTAGCCCGTTCTTGCGCGCGACAGCAGTGTCGGCGCGCAACCCACGCCTGGCGAGCTGCGAAAGGACCTGACCGAGCTTCTTGCCTGACGAGGACGCCAGCGCCTGAGCAGCTTCGAACACATCGTTGTCCAACGTGACGGTTGTTCTCACGTGATACGCTGATGCGCTGATGCAGCGATGTCAATACAACTTGCCCAGCGACAGCATGTTGGCAAAAAGGCGATATGCGCCAGGTACACCGGCGGGCAATTCGCGGAACCAGGCGTAACCGGTGTAGATGAACCAGCCTTTTTCGACGCGCGAGACCAGCAAGCCGCCGTCCGCCGGCTTCTCGCCGGGATCGTTTGATGAAAGAATCGGCGTCCACGCTCCGTCCCATTCGTTAGGGAAATACAACCCCCGCTCCTGCACCCAGCCGTCGAAGTCGACCTTCGTGATCTTGTTCGGGAACTTCATCACTGGGTGATCCGGCGCGAGCACTCGCACGTCCGCCGTTTCGTCCGTCACGCGATCGCGCGAGACCTTGAGCGGATACGGGAGGTGCTCAGGTTTCGGGCCGGGCGTAGTTGTGTATTGCATGATCACAACCCCGCCTTTTTTTGCATAGGCGAGCAGCTCAGGCATCCACGCGCTGACACGATTTGGATGTGCGTTCGAAGCGCGCACGCCAATCACCACCGCATCAAAGCGCGCGAGGTTGTCGGCTTTGACCTCGCGATTTTCGAGCATCTTCACTTCCGTTGCGATGTCGGTGAGGCTCTCCGGGACCGAATCGCCCGCGCCTGGCAAATAGCCGATACGCGCCGCTTTGTTCTCGATCCCGGCGCGGACCAACTTTGCCTGCGCGGGTGAAATTAGCGTCTGCGGCTCGATATGCGGATACTCGATGCGTTGACGACTGAATGCCTCGACGCGCTGACCCGCGGCGGGAGCAAAGAAGGCGCGCAGCGTTGCTTCGCCGGCAGTCGCAGCGGGCGTGACTTGGAAGACCAGCGTGGTCTCACTCTCGGCGCCGTGCAGCTCAACCGGAGCGGACGCTGGTTCGACTTTCCAGCCGGCCGGAGCTTCCAGCGTAATGTTGCCGGTGACTTTCTCGGCGGACGCGATCACGCGCACGTCGAGCGTCTTCGGCTCGTTGTTGCCAAACACGAAAACGGGACGCGGAAGATCGACGAAGACGGGAGGCGCTATAACCAGCGGCTGGTTCGTCTCGCCTTCCACGCGATCAACTTTCCGGAACCGCGGTTCGACGTTGTAGACGATTTCCTGGCCGCCGATCTCGAGCGTGAACTCCACCGGGAAGGGCGGCGGGTTCTCTGGGCGGCCGATCAACGTCTGGTCCGCAACGGTGAAGGTGCCCAATGTGCCGCGCTCGCGGAGCCAATACGGCAGCGAAAACGGCAACGTTTCCGGCAACTTCACCGGTGTTTTCTTGGTGAACAGCTGCTCGAATCTCAGCTCGGCGTCGATCGCCTCCGGCTGGGCGTTCGCGAGGACTCGCGCGGACTTGAATCGCACCGGCACATCCGAGCGATTGATCGCCTCAAGCTGCACGTTGGCCGTGTCGCCTGGCTGCGCCGCCGGCTTGTCCGTCACTGCCTCGAGATGCAATCCAAGGCAAGCCGCGATGAGACTATCGACCGTCGCGAGCTTCTCCTGCGCCCAGAAGTCACTCCCGAGCGCAACGAGTAAGCGACGGAGCTCGAGCAGCGCGGGAACGGATGCGGCCGGCTTCTGCATGTCGTAGCCCGCGGCAATTGCGCGCACCCTCTCGGTCAATTCAGCGCCTTTCGGCACTCGCGCCCAAGTCGTATCAATGCCGGTGAAGAGATCGCCGTTCTCGATCGGCTTGCCTTCCAGGAACTTGAAATACTCCTTCTGCTCACCGCGCTCAATGCTCACGCCAAAGCCCTGGCTCTTATGCATCGTGCGGCTGGCGGCATCGATCTCAGCATACGACCGGCCGAGCAGCGGCTGATAACCTCCGGCTTCGAGCAGGATCAGACCCGTCGGGTCAAAGGGCACATTGCGCGCGCGGAAGAAGAACTGCGACGTGTTCCACAACAACCGTGTTGGCTGCCACGGCTGCACAAACTTGAGCTGCTCCGGGAAACGCTTTGGATCGGCGGCAATGCGGAAGGCTTCCTGCGCCAGCTGAGCGGATGAGGTGTGATGACCGTGCGTTCTGTCGTCCTCGAGCGGAAAGCGCGTGACGATGATGTCGGGGCGAAACTTGCGGATCGTCCAGACGACGTCGGCGAGGATCTTCTCGCGATCCCAGATGCGTTGCGTCTCGTCGGCCGACTTCGAAAAGCCGAAGTCGTTCGCACGGGTGAAGAACTGCCGGCCTTTGTCGATGCGACGCGCGGCGAGCAGCTCCTGCGTGCGGATAACGCCAAGCTGATCGCCCAGCTCCGGGCCGATCAGGTTTTGGCCGCCGTCGCCGCGAGTGAGCGAGAGATAGGCTGTTTCGTAAAGGGCACCGTTTGCGAAATACGCGATGAGCCCGGTGTTCTCATCGTCCGGGTGAGCGGCCACGTACAAAACACGGCCGACCACATTCAATTTCTCCAGCGCCAGCCGGATTTCCCCGGCGGGCATCGCACTAGGTGGCTCCGCCGCGCGCGTCTCCAACTGCAAAGCAACAGTCACGAGCAGAATGGCACCTGTGAGACGGAAGGAATGGCGCATGCAGCAAGTGGGAGGGGCCTTAGTGCCCCGATCCCGTGGTGCCCAAAGGAGTCGAGGCGCCGAGGCCCCTCCCACATTCCCGTTGTGCGATCACGCTCGTTACTTCGAGCTGTCGACGATTTGCTGCGCTCCCTTGATCGCAGTCTCGTCCGGGTCTTTACCGGCTTTCAGGATGTCGATCGTCTTCTGGGCCGAGGCGGCGGCTTCCTTCTTATTGCCGAGCTTCTGCTGAATCTGCGCGCGGCGCATGTGCATGAAATAGGCGTCGGGATTCTTCTCCAGCGCCTGGTCGATCCACTTCAACGCCTGGTTCATGTCCTTGTTGTTATCGACGTAGAAGCTGGCCGCCTGGAAAGCGGAACGCGCGTCGAGCGGCGTCGTGCCCTTGGCTGCGGTGTCGAGCTGCGCGCTGACTTGTTCGATGTCGTTGGTCGTGAGCTTCACCGGGACGCGTGTCTTGTCCCAATCGAAATGCAACGTGGCAGAGGCGCCTTTTACGTCAGCGAGGTCGATAGTGAACGTCTCAACTTCAGCCGGCACGCTCGTCGGCTTGACGGTGATGCGCGCGACGTCGTTCTCCTGCTTGTAGTCGCCAGCGCTCGCCTTCGTGTCTTTCGAGAGGATCACCGTCCACTCGTTGGCGTTCGGTATGGTGAAGAGGCCGTACTCGCCCGCGGCGACTTCCTTGTCGCCGAATTTCACCGCGTCGCTGAACTTGATGCGGGTCGTCGCGTTGGCGCCGGTGCGCCAGATCTTACCGTAGGGAACGAGCCCGCCGAAAATGTCGCGGTCGTTCTTGTTAGGCCGCGCGTAATCGACCTCGATGTCGGTGAGACCGACGCGCTGTTTCACATTCGCGCGCTGGCTGGCATCGGGAAATTGCATGCGCGGCTGCTCCTGCGCGCGCACTTCGGAGGCGGCGAGAAGTGCGAGGGTAAGGAGTGGTGAGACGATGTGGAGGACCGTACGAGATTGGATCATAAGGAGCTGAGATCAGGTGGTTTGTTGATCAGCGGGAAGATACGGACGCGCGCGGCGAGTCAAAGGCGTTGTTCTCCATACGCTGCAGAGTCCGTGATAGACGCCGCACGCAAAAGCCGCATAACATGCGCGTGCGCAGAGATAGTCGTCTTTTCACGGGTGCGCATCAGCAGTCCAGACACTCTATGAGTCCATACGTCTCCGATTTGATGACCGCGGTGAAAGCCAAAAACCCCGCTGAGCCCGAATTCCACCAAGCCGTTTACGAAGTCGCGGAATCGCTCACCAAGGTGCTCGACGCGCATCCGGAATTCCGCCAGGCGAAGATCCTCGAGCGAATGATCGAGCCGGAGCGGGTCATCATGTTCCGCGTGCCGTGGCGCGACGACAGCGGCGAGATGCACGTCAATCGCGGCTTCCGCGTGCAGATGAACAGCGCCATCGGGCCCTACAAAGGCGGCCTGCGTTTTCACCCGTCGGTGAATCTCGGCATCCTGAAATTCCTCGCCTTCGAGCAGGTTTTTAAGAACGCCCTAACGACTCTGCCGATGGGCGGCGGGAAAGGCGGCGCCGACTTCGATCCGAAAGGCAAGAGCGACTCGGAGGTG
>DATHXZ010000305.1:0-4838 GCA_035459405.1 Chthoniobacterales bacterium | reverse complement strand
TCATGGATCCGGAACGCTTCAAGGAAGGCGCCGGCTTGCAGCAGATGCAGGCGTTGATCGCATGGGGCAGCGGCGGAATCGAAGGCCTCGGCCTCGGCAACGGACGACAAAAAATGCTCTACCTCCCGTACGCGCACACCGACTTCATCTTTCCGATGATCGGGGAAGAACTTGGCCTGCGAGTCAGCCTGCTTGTCGTCTTCCTCTTTGTCGTCATCATCATCTGCGGAACGCTGATCGCATTGCACGCGAAGGACCGGTTTGGTCTGCTCCTCGGTTGCGGTATCACCTCGCTGCTCGCGCTCCAGGCAGCGGTGAACATCGGCGTCACCACTTCACTGCTGCCTAACAAGGGCTTGCCGCTGCCGTTCATCAGCTACGGCGGCTCGAATCTCGCCGCCTGCCTTTTCGGCATCGGCATATTGCTGAGCATCTACCGACAGGGCGTGTTCGAGACGGTGACCACCAAGCGAACCGCCATGCAGGTGCGCACGGTGCAAAGAATATGAAGGCGCGGCCGCACACTATTCTGGGGAGCGCACGCACCTCGCGTGCTGGCGAATGCGCCCTCGCGTTCGCGGACTTTTTGGGAACTAAGCCGCAGAACGCAAGTTCGTTGATGCGAGGGCGCCTCAACCAGCACGCGCGGCGGGTGCGCTCCCCAGAACGCATATGAACGCAATTATCGCATGCGGCGGCACCGGGGGGCACCTCTTCCCCGGCCTCGCCGTCGCCGAAGTATTGCGCGAGCGCGGTCACAACGTGCTGCTGTTCATCTCCGAGAAGGAGATTGACACCCTCGCCGTTTCCAACCGGTCTGAGTTCCGTTTCGAGAAGCTGCCGTCGATCGGGCTTCCGAATCCGTTCTCGCCCGCAATCGTGCGCTTCACGCAACGCTTCACTGAGAGCGTGATGCGTTGCCGACAGATCTATCGCAAATTCCAACCGAACGTGGTGCTTGGGATGGGAGGCTTCACGTCCACTGCGCCCGTCCTCGCCGGACGTTTACGGGGCATCCCGACTTTCATCCACGAGTCGAACGCCATTCCCGGTAAAGCTAATCGCCTGACGGCGAGGATGGTGCGCGCTGTGTTGCTCGGATTCAAAGAATGCGCGCCGTTCTTCCCGAAAGTCGGCACCGAAGTTACGGGAACGCCGATCCGCGCCGATCTGCGTCGCATCGATCGAGCGACCGCGCGGCGGAACCTCGGCTTGCGCGAAGACTTGCGCACGCTGCTCGTGATGGGCGGAAGCCAGGGAGCAACGGGCATCAACCAGTCGATGATCAAGTCGCTGGCCGCGCTGCACCGCGAGCCGCTGCAGGTCATCCATCTTGCCGGCACGCGCGACGAACGCCTCGTCGCCGACAACTATCAGCGCGAAAACATTCCTGCTTACGTAGCCGCGTTCCATCACTCTATGGGTGACGTTTACAGCGCGGCCGATCTGGCGATCGCGCGCTCGGGTGCGGCCAGTCTCTCGGAGCTGGCGGCGTTCGCTTTGCCCTCGATCCTGATCCCGTTTCCTTATGCGGCCGACGACCACCAGACGCGCAACGCCGACATCTTCGCGCGTGGCGAAGCGGCCTTGCTCGTGAAGGAAGCTGACCTCGCGGGCGACCTGCTCGGACGAAAGATTCGCGAGTTAATTAGCGATCCGGCTAGACTCCACCGGATGTCGGAAAATAGTGCACGACTCGCGCCAAAAAACGCAGCCGCGTTGGTGGTCGATACGATGGAAAAGTACACCGATGCGCGCCGCTGAAGCTGACCTGCAAAAGACCCTGACGCAGGAGCGGCATCCCATCCATCTCGTCGGCGTGGCCGGCAGCGGGATGAGCGGCATCGCCGCGCTCCTGCTGGAGCTCGGACATCAGGTGAGCGGCTCGGACAAAGTCGGCACGCTCGAGACGGATCGGCTGCAGCGACTTGGGTTGCGCTTCCACTTGCAGCATCGCGCGGAAGATGCCGCCGATGCCGAGATCGTCGTCTACTCATCAGCGATCAAAGACGACAATCCGATCCTCACCGCCGCGCGCGCAGCCGGGAAACAGACGCTGCGCCGTGCGGAAGCTCTCGCCGCGATCATGCATGGCAAGCGCGGTATCGTGATCGCGGGTATGCACGGCAAGACCACGACATCGGCGATGACGGCGCACGTGTTCCGCGAGAGTGGCTTACACCCGTCGCACTATGTCGGCGCGGAGATTCCGATCCTCGGCAGCAATGCGCATTGGAACCGTCGCGGCGAATACTTCGTGGCCGAAGGTGACGAAAGCGACGGCACGATTCGGTTTTTCCATCCGGAGCACACGCTGATCCTCAACATCGAAGAAGAGCACCTCGACTTTTACCAGGATCTCGCCGCGATTGACGCGGTGTTTTCGCAGCTGCTCGATCAGACGAGCGGCAGCGTCTTCTACTGCGGCGATGATGCGAATGCCGCGCGCCTTTGCGCCAACCGGCCGCGGTCGATTTCGTATGGGTTTGCGGACGATGCGACGTATCGCGGAGTCGACGTAGAGCTGAAGGACTTCGCCTCGACCTTTTCTGTTCACCGACGCGGCGAGAAGCTCGGGGAAGCGGTCTTGAACGTTCCGGGCCGTCACAACGTCTGCAACGCGTTAGGAGTTATTGCGCTGGCGATGGAGCTCGGCGTTGCGTTCGAAAAGATCGCCGCTTCACTGCGCCACTTTCAGCACGCACGCCGACGCTTCGAGATCAAATACGTCAGCGACCGCTTCCTGCTCGTCGACGACTACGCGCATCATCCGACCGAGCTGCGCGCGACGATTGCGACGGCGAAATCGACCGGACGCAATCGCGTGCTCACGATGTTCCAGCCGCATCGCTACTCGCGCACGAAAGCGCTGCGCAAGGAGTTCGGCTGTGCGTTCGACGACGCCGATCGCGTCTTCGTGAGTGACGTTTATCCGGCGAGTGAAGCGCCGATTCCGGGCATCAGCGGGCAGACGATTGTCGACGAAGTCAAAGCACATGGACATCGCGCGGCGGTGTATCAGCCGCGCGTCGATCATCTGCATCGCGAAGTCGGGAACGCGATTGCGCCCGGCGATCTCGTTCTGAGCCTGGGAGCGGGCAACATCCACGAGCAGCTGTCGCAGCTTGCCGCCGATCTGGTGGTGGCCGAGAAGCTGAAAGACATCGTCGGCGCGGAAGGCGACGTGCGGCTCTACGAGCCGATGGCGAAGCACACCACGCTCAAGGTCGGCGGGCCTGCACACTTCTGGGTGGAGCCGCGGACGGAGCAGGCGTTCGCGGAGCTGATCCGGATGTGCCGGCACGACAATCTGCCAATCTTTGTTATCGGGCGCGGGTCGAACCTTCTCGTCCGCGACGGCGGCATCCGTGGCGTCGTGATTCATCCGAGCGGCGGTGAGTTCGACCGCGTCGAGGTGAATGGGACGACAATCACCGCGGGCGTCGGCGCGAAGCTGAAGCAGGTAGCATATGCGGGGAAGAGTGCAGGGATCGGCGACCTCGAGTGGATGGAAGGCATTCCTGGCGAAGTCGGCGGAGCGCTGCGCATGAACGCAGGCGCCATGGGCTATCAGACGTTCGATAACGTCGTGAGCGTGCGTTACCTCGACTCCCAAGGGATGCCGCACGTAAAGGCGCCTGACGACCTCGAGGTTCACTACCGCCACGTGCCGTCGCTCGAGCGGAACTATGCGGTTTCGGCCGTTTTCACCGGTCGGCCAAGCGCGCTTGAAGAGATCGAGCGCAAACTGGAAGCATCGCAGGAGAAGCGTAAGACGACGCAACCGATCGCGAAGAGCGCGGGCTGCATCTTCAAGAACCCCGGACCGTGTCCGGCGGGCAAGCTGGTTGACGAGCTCGGTCTCAAGAACACCAGCGTCGGACCTGCGCGGATTTCCGAGGTGCACGGCAACTTCCTTGTGAATGACGGCGGGGCTACGGCCGTCCAGGTGATCGAGCTGATTGAGCAAATCAAACGGACGGCACGCGAGAAGCGCGGCATCGAGCTGGAAACGGAAGTGCAAATCGTAGGAGAACCGGCGTGACGGCGAGCGACGTAAGCGGAATTCTGGGGAGCACGGGATGCCATCCCGTGGTGCTCGGGAGTCTCCCGAGCACAGGTCTCGAGCGTGCAAAGCTCACGTGCCGGCAATGCGATCGCGCGGATTGCAGGCCTGCCGCCGAAAGGCTTTCGGCCGCCACGGATTGGCAATCCGTGCTCCCCAGAAACAGATGACCACGCTGTCCGGAAAACACATCGCGGTGTTAAAAGGCGGGCCAGGCTCGGAGCGACCCGTTTCGCTCGCGACCGCGGCGGGCGTGACGAAGGCGCTGAAGTCGTTAGGCGCAAACGTTACCGATGTTGATGTGCAAGGGCCGGGTTTCGAAGTGCCGGCCGACGTGGAGATCGCGTTCCTGACGATCCACGGCACGTTCGGCGAGGACGGACAGATCCAGCAGATCCTCGAAGACCGCGGCATCCCTTACACCGGCGAGAATGTGGAAGGAAGCCGCGCGGGATTCGATAAGTTCATCTCGAAAGAACGGTTTGATGCCGCGGGCATCACGACGCCGAAGTGGGAGACGATCGCGATAGGTGAGCGGCCAACGATGCCGCTACCAGTCGTTATCAAAGCGCCTCAGCAAGGTTCGACCGTCGGCGTGTATATCGTGAAGACGGAAGCCGAGCTGGAGCATGCGCTGAAGGATGGCGCGCAGTACGACAGGCGATTGCTGGTCGAAGAATTCGTTCCGGCACGGGAGCTGACGGTTGGCGTGTTGGGCCACCATGCGCTGCCGATCATCGAAATCGTCGCGAAAGAAGGCTTCTACGACTTC
>DATHXZ010000304.1:0-2450 GCA_035459405.1 Chthoniobacterales bacterium | reverse complement strand
CAAAAACCGGCTGGGCGACGGGCTCGAACGACCGCCGGTGGATCGGGCAGGGGCCGTGTGCATGCAGGCGGGCGACGTGCAGCTCGGTCGCGTAGCCTTTGTGCTGGCTGAAGCAATATTCCGGGAATCGCGCGCAGAAGTCGCGCATCATCATGTCGCGAGTGACTTTTGCGACCACGCTAGCGGCCGCGATGCTGAGGCTGAGGCAATCGCCATCGACGACCGCGGTTTGCGGCAGCGGGAAAGGGTAGACAGGAAGGCCGTCGATCAGCGCGTGATCGGCTTGGGTCCGCAGCGCGGCGATCGCGGTGCGCATCGCTTTGTGCGTGGCGCGCAGGATGTTCAGCTCGTCGATCTCGGCCGAGTCGATCACGCCGACGGCCCAGCAGATGCCGTCGTTCGTCGTGAGGTCGCGGTAGACTTCTTCGCGGCGTTCCGGGAGCAGCTGCTTGGAATCGTTCAGGCGCTTGTGGCGAAATTTTTCCGGGAGGATGACTGCGGCCGCCACTACCGGGCCGGCAAGCGCGCCGCGCCCAGCTTCGTCGATCCCGGCAACGGCGGAGAAGCCAAGCGCGCGAATCTTCCGTTCGTGACGAAAACCGCAGCGGCGCATGCGCCGGTAGTTTAAGCACGCGCCGTGCGAAGAATCACGCGCGAAAGCGCGGGTGCGCGAGCCGACTTTTATGAACTAGACAGGATTAAGAGAGGATTGGCTGAAGGGAACTGGGCGCCGAGGTCGACGACCAGCGCGCGGTGCGGTTTCAGTTCCTGCTCTGCTCTTTCCGGAATCCTGTATCCTGTGAATTCTGTCTAGTTCGTCTCTTGAACGACGAACTCGAATCCCTCCGCTTGCTACTCGCGAACGGCGGTCGCTTCCTTGCCCTTGCGCCCGCGCAGGTAGTTCAGCTTCGCGCGACGGGCGCGGCCGGGCTTCTCGACCTCGACCTTCGCGATTCGCGTCGAATGCAGCGGGAATACACGCTCCACGCCTTCTCCGTAGGAAATGCGGCGGACGGTGAACGTCTCGTTGATGCCGCGGCCTTTCCGCCCGATCACGATGCCGCCGAAAATCTGGATCCGCTCTTTGTCGCCTTCACGCACACGCGTGTGGACCCGAACGCCGTCTCCGACCTTGAAGTTCGTAACGTCGCTCTTCTGCTGCTCTTTTTCGATGGTGTCGATGATCGTGCTCATGGCTGTCCTTTTCTTCCCTGGCGGGCGGACATTCTGGCGCAGGTCGGAGGGGAAATCAAACCGCGAATGCGGCGCTGCTCGCTCCTACTCTTAATCGTAATCCTACTCCTATCTTCTCCCTTTCGCCGCCCCCCCGAGAATTAGGAGCAGGATTAAGATTAGGATCAGGAGTGGCGGCGCGGTTGTGCTTTGGCACGCGCGAATTTATAGTCGCCGCCAGGCTGCGCCCGTAGCTCAATTGGATAGAGTGACAGCCTCCGAAGCTGTAGGTTGCGCGTTCGAGCCGCGCCGGGCGCACATCAACTTCTCAGATGCCGCAGCGTGAGGTGGATCACCTCGGCCGGCGCGCTGGTGCGCAACGGGAACCAGTTCCCGACCCCGTTTGAGACCACCAGGTGACTGTCGCCGCGGGTGTAGAGCCCTGACCAATACCGAAACATCATCGGCCCCAAGCCGGTCTCTTCGTTCAGCATCAACTGACCGCCATGCGTGTGGCCGGCCAGCGTGAGCGGAATGCGTGCGTCGGCTGCGGCATCGAAGGCATGCGGATGATGCGCGAGCAGGATCGGGAATGCATTCGGGTTACGCCGCCCGACCAACTCCTCCACGGATGCGCGGATGCCTTCCTCTGTAGACCGCGGCCGCGGCCCCGAAACTCCCGGCGCACCCCAGCGCAGCCCGAGCAGGTTCACGGGATGGCCGCGCACGGTGACGTCGGCGATTTCGTTCACGAGCAGCGAAAGGCCGGAAGCTCTGACGCGTTCCTCGAACTGGAGCCGCCCGTCGAAGAGGTCATGGTTGCCTTCGATCGTGAACACGCCCGACGGCGCGCTGAACTGGCGCACCGTTGCGACCGCTTCGGGCAGCTCATCGAGCGAGCTGTTGATCAGGTCGCCGGTAAGCAACACGATGTCGGCACGGAGATCGTTCACCACGGCGACCATCGTGCGGAGGACTTCGCCGGTTGTGAACCGTCCGACGTGCATATCGCTGACGTGGGCGATGGTCGCGCCCTGCAGTGCAGGCGGAAGGTCCGCGATCGGAATCTCCAGCCGGCGAATGCGGAAGCCTTCGAGCTGTCGCATCGCGATCCCGGTGAGGCTGAGGGAAAGCAGTGGCGGCGCGAGCGCGGCAGCTGTGCCGATGAAGCTGCGGCGGTCCATCACCGGTCCCTGCGACAATTGGCGAATGTGATACTGCCGCGCCCGCGGTTCTCGCTTCAAGGCGCGCACCAGCGCGATGACGAAGCCTATGAT
>DATHXZ010000303.1:0-1901 GCA_035459405.1 Chthoniobacterales bacterium | reverse complement strand
AGCGCGAATAACGCATTCCCTGACGGCGAGCTTCGCTCCGTCGACCATCGCTTCATACCACGTACGATTTTCACCGACCCACAGGTGGCTGTCGTCGGGATGACGGAGGAAGAGGCCATCGCGGCAGGGCATCCCTGCTGGTGCAGCGTCGTCTCGATGGAGCTCGTGCCGCGGGCCGGCGCGATCCGCGACACTGCGGGCATGATTAAAATGGTCGCCAACGATGAAACCGAGGAAGTGCTCGGCGTCTCGATGGTCGGCAACAGCGCGGGCGAAGTGATTCACGAAGCAGCAATGGCGATGCGATTCCGGGCGAAGCTCCATGACTACATCGACCAACTGCACGTCTACCCGACGATGGCGGAGGCGCTGAAGATCGTGGCGATCTCACGCTTCAAAGATCCAGCGAAGCTTTCCTGCTGCGCGGAGTGATCGACATGAACGTTGGCGAAAACGGAGAACTGGTAAAAGTCGGTGCCCTGGCAGCGCAAGCTGGTGTTCGGGTTCAGACGTTGCGGTTCTACGAGGACCTCGGACTGCTGCCAAAGGCGAGGCGTTCGTTGTCCAATCACCGGCTTTATTCGTCGGAGGTTTTCCGGCGCGTGCAGTTCATCAAAAAGGCGCAGGCGCTCGGATTTAGCCTCGACGAGATCAAGGAAATCTTCGTGTGTCAGCAGCGGGGTGGTGGGCGCTGCCGCTGTGTGCTCCAGCTCGGCGAGAGCCGGCTGCGCGAGCTCGAGTCGCAGCTTGAGGTGCTGCAAGGTTTTCGCCAGCTGTTGACCGAGGTTCTGCCGAAGTGGCGAAAGAAAGCAAAGTCGCGTGCCTCGTGCGCGGGTGAATTTTGCGATCTGCTCGAAGAACTTCCTGCATTGCTAGCGTCATCGCCCGCGACACATCGCGGCGGGATCAATCGTTAAGGTTTCCCGCGCGCGGCTCAGCCGAAAATTTCACTTGACCTCCACGTGGATGGAGGTCCGAGCCTGCCGGAGTCGAGAGTGACGCGTGCCAGCGCCGCGCGTCGCCATCTAAAACAGTGTTCCCGACATGAGCAGAAACTTCGATCTAGTCGTCGTTGGCACCGGCGCGGCGGGCGCGAGCGCCGCTAACGAGTGCCGGTCGGCTGGTTGGAGTGTCGCGATCGTCGATTCGCGGCCGTTCGGCGGTACATGCGCGCTGCGCGGTTGTGATCCAAAGAAGGTGCTGGTCGGCGCGACCGAGGTGATCGAGCGCAGCCGGCAGATGGCTGGCGACGGAATCACATCCGATGGCCTAAAGATCGACTGGCCAGCGCTGATGCGTTTCAAGCGGAGCTTTACCCAGCCTGTTCCGGCAGATCGGGAGCAGCAATTTTCGCAGGCAGGCGTCGCCGTGTTTCACGGCAGCGCTCGTTTCACTGACAAGACAACGATCCAGGTCGGCGATGAAACGCTGACTGGTCGGTTTGTGTTGATCGCTGCCGGGGCGCGCCCTGCGACCTTGGGCATTGACGGCGAAGAGCACCTGACCCGGAGCGATGAGTTCCTCGAGCTGGATCGGCTTCCTCGACGAATTCTGTTCGTCGGCGGCGGTTACATATCCATGGAATTCGCGCACATCGCGGCACGGTCCGGCGCTGAGGTTCAGATACTCCATCGCGGCGCCCGTCCATTGGAACAGTTCGATTCTGATATGGTCGATCGCCTCGTGCAGGCGACGCGCGATCTCGGGATAACGCTGCACCTCAAAACCGCCGTGCAGAAGATCGAGAAGCGATCCGGTGAGTTTACGATCCACGCAATCGTCGGCGGCGTGCCGCAGACATTTCAGGCCGACCTGGTGGTGCATGGCGCGGGCCGGGTAGCGGAGATAGATGATGTCGCGCTCGAAGCAGCGGGCGTGAAGCGGGAAAAGCATGGCGTCAC
>DATHXZ010000302.1:0-5035 GCA_035459405.1 Chthoniobacterales bacterium | reverse complement strand
AGGAGCCAGACGACGAGCCAGCCGTTGTAGGTGAGTGCGTTCCACCAGCGGAGATACGGAAAACGCACCTGCAACCCCACGATGTCGTCATGGCTGTAGCCGCTGAAGGTGATCAGGTTCGCAAGTTGCGGCAGCGCCTCTTCCCGCCCGAAATAGTAGGCAGTCGACCACAATAGGAACTCCGTGGCCGTTGGGATTCTCATCCGGCGCGCGCTGGCGAAATCCTCGACCGCCGACCTGACCAGGACGGCCGGGCTGCCGAGCACAAACGCGAGCGGCATTCCGTTGAACGCCGCATCGGTGCGTTCGGTGACGTCTTCGCTGCCGGCCGGAAACAGGGTTTCACGGTGTTGCCTAACGAATTCGTTGACGTTCAGCTGCTCGGGTGCGGCAAACCGTTCACCGAGAGCTTCAATCACAGCCTTTGTCTCAGGTGACGGCGCGTTTGCGGCCGCTTCGCGCACGACGCGCTCGCGTTCGGCGGGTGCGAGCTTCTGCAGGAACTGCAGCCGCCACATAAACGTGAAGCCGATCTTCGAGCGGTAGTCGACGTCAGCAGCCAATGCGATCAGCCGCGCGGCGCCAGCGCTGAGCACAACCGCAACCACACCGACAGCGATGGACGCGGTGAGCCGGCGTGCGCCGGGAGACGAAAACCGTGAACGTCCCAGCTCCTGGGCGATGAGCGGGAACAACGCCACCGGAAGCAGCGCCACGAGTACGGCGTTGACCTGCCGCGTCAGCATCAGCAGCACGAGCACCACTCCGAACGCGCTCCACTGCCGCGCGCGCGTTTCATCACCGCGCGCGATCCGCCAGCCGATCGTCGCCAGCAGTACGATGCCGATCCCGCTCAGCGCCTCGGACCCCACGCAATGCGCGAACGTGTAGAGCAGAGGATTCGCAGCCAGACCGGCGGCGAGGAGAAGACGCACCCACAAGGTTTTTGCGACCGCAGTTACAAAGCACAACTGCGTGGCAATCAGCGCCGCATGCTGGAGCATTAGCAGCGCGAAGACGCCGGAGTTGGTGAGCGTCGGGCTGATGAAGAAATCGGTGAACGATCTCGTTTCAGTCGCAGAGCTTTCGAGCCAATAGCCGGCGTAGAGCGGCACTCGTGCAATGAAGCCGTAGAGCGGCCCGTGCAGTAAAACCGTTGCTGGGCCGGGGCGGCTTGTCGTTTGAATGTAAGCATCCACGTCGCGCCAGAGCGGCGGGATCGTCGAAAGCAACCAGATCGACGGCGCCGCCAGGATGAGCGCGGCGAGCGCAATCGCTGCGAGATGTTGCCACCGCGCAGTGGCCGTCTGCGTATTCACCCGTGCTCTGCCCCTACGAGCGGCGCGCAAACTGAGCGCGCATCAATGCGGCGATGCCTTTTCGGCGCCGAGGCCGGTATTCGCGCGCACGCTGAGCTCGGCGAACCGTGCTTCCGCGGAAGGCTCGCGGCTGATCAGCGCGCCCAGAAACGCACCGAGGAATCCAAGAGGGATGCTGACGATGCCCGGATTCTTCAGTGGGAACAGCGGCGACTTCATGAAGTCCGGGCTGATGAGGATCAGCACGATGCTCGAGAGCAAACCGACCGCGAGCCCGCAGACCGCGCCGGTGGTGTTGAAGCGCTTCCAGAAGATCGAGAAAATGATCACGGGCAGGTTTGCGCTCGCCGCCACCGCGAACGCCAGGCCGACCAGGAACGCGACATTGACGGTCGGCCCGAGCACGATCGCGATGATGATCGCGAGCGCGCCAACAACGAACGCCGTAATCCGCGCCACGCGCACCTCTTCGCCCGGACGCTGCTCCTTTCCATGGTGAATCACGTTCGTAAAAAAATCGTGCGCAAAGCTGGTGCTCGCGCTGATCGTCAGGCCGGCGACCACCGCGAGGATGGTGGCGAACGCCACGGCGCTGATAAAGGCGAAGAAGACCTCGCCGCCGAGGAAGCGGGCGAGCTCCGGCGCGGCCATGTTCGTGCCGCCGTGAAGCTTCAGGTAATCCGGCCCGAGCAGGCTCGCCGCGCCGAACCCGAAGAACGTTGTCATGATGTAGAACAGGCCGATCAGGATCATCGCCCAGACGACGCTCGCCCGCGCCGTCTTCGCATCGGGGACGGTGTAGAAACGAATCAGGATGTGCGGCAGCCCGGCGGTCCCGAAGACGAGCGCCAGACCTAACGAAATCTGGTCGAGCGGGTTTTTGAAAAGCAGCCCCGGGGTCATGAAGTTACGCGTCACCGGTGCGCCATCAGGTCCGGTAAACGTCACCGCGCTGATGGAGCGCAGAAATTCGGTGATGCTGAAGTTGAACTTCGCCATCACGAGAACGCTGAGGAAGAAGCTGCCGCTCATCAGCAGCACGGCCTTGATGATCTGCACCCACGTCGTGGCGAGCATCCCGCCGAACACGACATAGACCACCATCAACACGCCGACGCCGATCACCGCCGTCTCGTAGCTGACCCCCGGCAGCAGTTGCCTAACGAGTGTACCGGCGCCGACCATTTGCGCGATCATGTAGAAGATCGACACCGTTAGCGTGGAGAGCGAGGCCATCGCGCGGACGGGCCGCGGCTTGAGCCGATAGGCCAACACATCCGCCATCGTGTACTTGCCGGCGTTGCGCAGCGGCTCGGCGACGATGATCAGCACGGTCAGATACGCGACGAGAAAGCCGACGGAATACATGAAGCCATCGTAGCCGTTAAACGCGATCATCCCGGCGATGCCGAGGAAGCTTGCCGCGCTCATGTAATCGCCCGCGACCGCGAGGCCGTTCTGCCACCCGGTGATGCGCCGCCCAGCGGCGAAGTAGGCGCTTGAGCCAGTGGATTTCTTCGCGCTGAAGTAGGTAATGACGAGCGTCGCCGCGACGAACGCCAGGAACATCAGGAGCGCGGCGTTCATCGCCGGCTCCTGCTCTTAATCTTACTCCTGATCTTAATCCTCTCCTCGGCGGCCGGCTGAGGATTAGGAGTAGGATTATGATCAGGAGTAAGAGGAGACATCATTTCCCCGCACGCTCGACGATTGTCTTCGCCTTACGATCCCAGCCAGCGGCCACGACGACGTAAACGGCTGCGAGGATCCACGCCATGAAGAATTGCGAGAGCGCGAAGAGATACGCCCAGTTCATCTCGCCCCAGGCTTTCCGCTGCATCATCTCGGTGTGGTAGCCGACGAGATACGGCAGCGCGAAGTAGTAGATGACGAAGAAAACCGTGGCCGGAATGATGAAACGTCGCTTCGCTTTCAGCAGCGCGGTGAATTCCGGCGCGGCGTTGATCGCGTTCCAGTCGACGACATCCGCATCTTCGTCCGCGGTGCGCTCGTGCGTGGGCTTCGCCGTTGAGCGACCGAGACGAGCGACATCGGTCTGCGCACCGGCGGCTGGAGTGGGATCGCGCGGATTGTCCCGATCGGCAGAAGCCATCGCGCCACCTTTATAGAGCGGCTACGCCACAGCAAGGAAAACTCCGTCGCGATTCGGCTACGGCGTGCGGGCCGTCGGCGTCAGCTACCCGCCGCAGGTGTGACTCGCTGGATAGAGCTTCGAATGTTCAGGATCGGCCCGGTTGTAACAGACCTTGTACTGCACCGCCGGGTCGAACCACGTCACCTGTTCCAGCGTGCGCGGGTAGCCCGTTTGGCCGACCGCATACGCAAATGTGACGGTGTGCCCGGAGACGTTCCGTTCTTTCGAATTGTCGTACCATTGCATAGCGACGCTCTCGATCCCGACCGCCTCAGTTTCTGCCGAAAGTCGCTGACTCGTTCGGCTTTCATCCCACAACACGAACGCGATGATCGCAGCTGTGATTGCGACGAAGACGATGGCGGTCCAAATCCAGGCTTTCTTGCTCATGATGGAGCGACACGGATGACGCAAGCGTGGCAAAAAGGCGAGGCAGAATTGGACCACCGCCCTGCTCGCCGCATCCCGTAGAAAGAATCCGCCGGGCAGCTGGTGAGGCTGGTTAAGACGCCCGACGGACTCCCCCGCCGAAAAAAATGCCGCTTACGGAGCTGGAATCAGCTCCCGCAGCTTGAAGATGACCGGCGTCATCAGCCGGTCGCGCTTCATGAAAATCACAGCCGTGTAGTCGTTATCGGGAAACATGTCGAAGTTCGCCGCGATGCCGGGCCCGCCGCCATTATGGCCCACGATGTGCCTGCCGTTTGCTTCCGTATCGCCGAACCCGTACGCGTACTTTCCGATCGGCTCTCCGCTTTCGACTTTCCCCGTCATGACCAGCTTGGTGTGCTGCGCATCGAGCAGCTTCTTCTCATCGAGCGCGCGGTGAAATTTCAGCATGTCCGCTGCGGTCGAGTAGCCGCCGCCGGCAGGGCCGCCGCGCACTTCCCGCACGCCCGTGTTTTCGGTCTCTTTGTCGCTGCCGTCGCGCGCTTTTGTGTAGCCGATCGCGAGCTTCGCTGCCGGCTGTTTCGGATCGTAGAAACCGGTGTCCGTCATGCCGGCACGATCGTAGATGTTGCGCTGGACGTAGTCGTAGTAACTCTCGCCCGTGACCTTCTCGATGATCGCGCCGAGCAGCATGAACCCCGAGTTGCTGTACTGGAATTTCTCGCCGGGCGTAAACGAGAGGCCCTGCTTTGCGATGATCGGCAGATGGTCGCGCACGTTCAGTAGCGTCTCGCGTTTCTCGTTGAACTCTTCGCCCCAGTAGGACGCCAGGCCCGACGAATGCGTGAGCAGGTGATGCAGCGTGACCTTCTCCGCGACGTCCTTGTTCGGGTAATCGGTGAGATGTTGGCCAACTGTATCGTCGAACCGCAGGCGACCGTCCTGCACCAGCTGCGCGATGGCCACGGCCGTGAACATGTTGTTCATCGAGCCGAGATTGAACTTCGTCTCCAGTGTGATCGGCTCGTTGCTCGTGCGGTTCGCGACGCCGGCCGCTTTGCTCGCGATCACATAGCCGCTCTTCGCCACGACGACGACGCCCGACAGCTTTCGCTGCGCGGCTAACGAGTCGAGATAACTCTGGACGGCGGCCGCCGTTTCCGAGATCTCG
>DATHXZ010000301.1:0-4327 GCA_035459405.1 Chthoniobacterales bacterium | reverse complement strand
CTGTAGCCGCCTCCCTGCGGGAGGCGTGGTCGACGTCCGCCCTCCACCGGCGCGTGCGCTTCGCACAGCGAAGCGGCTACAGCAAGTCCGCTCGTTTGCGGTCGCGACGAGCCGCCCTTAACGTCCGGCGCTCATGAAAGTCGAAGTCGAAACGCAGCCGCATAGTGTGGCGACACTCCGCATCGAATTGCCGCCGGACGAGGTGCGCAAGGAATGGGACTCGATTGCAAACAACTATGCGCGTTACGCGAAGATCCCGGGCTACCGACCGGGCAAAGCACCGAAGCCGGTGATCGAGCGGAAGTTCCGCAAGGAAATCCAGGACGAGGTCACGAAGAAGCTGGTCTCGAAGAGCTACCACGAAGCTGTTGCGGAGAAGCAGCTGCGGGTGGTGTCGCTAACGAATCTCGAAGATGTCGAGTTCGGCGATGACCGCTCGATGCGCTTCCGTGCGACGGTGTTGACCGCGCCGGAGTTCGAGCTGCCGGAGTATAAAGGAATCGAGGTGCAGCTGCCGTCGACCGAAGTCACCGAATTCGATGTCGACGAGGCGATTGAACGGCTGCGCGAGCAATCAGCCGATTTCACGGATGTCCCTGAACGTCCGCTCGCGCTGGAGGACTTCGCGGTCATCGATTTCGATGGCTCAATCGGCGGCGTTCCGATCAGCGAGCTGGCGCCGAATGCCAGCAAGAATCTGCAGGGCGGAAAGAAGTTCTGGCTCCGCGTGGCGGCTGACAACTTTCTGCCGGGCTTCGTGGATCAGATCGTCGGAATGAATATCGGCCAGACGCGCAGCGTGCAGGTGGAATTTCCTGCGGAGTTCCCCGTGCCGGAGCTCGCCGGCAAGAAGGCGGACTACGCCGTCACGTTGAACGAGATTAAACAGAAGGTGCTGCCCGAGCTGAACGACGAGTTCGCGGCGAAGTTAATGCCGGGCAAGACGCTCCACGATCTGCGTCACACGCTTGAGCACAACATCGAGCACGAGAAGGAACACGAGGTCGAGCGCGCCAATGAGCAGCAGGTCGTGCGTTTCCTGCACGAGCGGATCAGCTTCGATCTGCCGCCGGCGCTGTTGAAGAATGAAACGCGGCGCGCGTTGAACGAGCTGGTGCATCGCAATCGTGAACGCGGTGTTCCCGACGAGATGCTGAAGGACAAGGAGAAGGAGCTGATCGAGGGCGCAGGGTCGCTCGCCGCGCACCGGCTGAAGACGAACTTCATCCTGCACCGCATCGCCGAACGCGAGAACATCAAGATCACCCGCGACGATGTCGATGAACGGATCCGCGAAGAGGCCGCGCGTTACAACATGCCGGTCGACAAAATGCGCAAGGAGCTCGAGCAGAACGACCGAATCGACGGCTTGGCCGAGGAGTTGCTGCTGGGTAAGACTCTTGATTTCCTGAAGTCGAACGCTACTGTGCAAGCATCTTCAAGTTCGCCCGCCGAGGGTGCGTCTCCCGAATAATCTCATGACATTTTCCAACGCAAATCGCTCGCAGTCCGTGCTCGTGCCGATGGTGGTCGAGCAGACCGGACGCGGCGAACGCAGCTACGACATTTACTCGCGGCTGCTGAAGGACCGGATCGTTTTCATCGGCACGCCGATTGACGATCACATCGCCAACCTGGTGATCGCGCAGATGCTGTTCCTCCAAATGGAGGACGGCAAGAAGGACATCAACGTCTACATCAACTCGCCGGGCGGTTCCGTGACGGCGGGCCTCGCGATCTACGACACGATGCAGTTCCTAACCTGCGATGTGACGACCTACTGCCTCGGGATGGCGGCGAGCATGGGTGCGGTGCTGCTCTGTGCGGGCACGAAGGGCAAGCGGTATGCGCTTCCGAATTCCGACATCATGATCCACCAGGTCTCAGGCGGCGCGCAGGGGCAGGCGAGCGATGTCGAGCGGACGGTGGAATACATGTTCAAGCTCAAGAAGCGCTTGATTCGAATCCTTTCCCAGCACACTGGCCAGCCGGAGGACAAGGTGCGGTTCGATTCAGACCGCGACTATTATATGAGCGCGGCCGAGGCGAAGGAATACGGCCTGGTCGACGAGGTGATCAAATCTCGCAAGGAGTCGAAGCTCATCGATAATGGGACGACTGACCGCGCGGCGGCGGCAATCGCGGAAGCGGCACTTCCGCATAAGGTCGAGGAATAAGAACTGCTTTCTAAAGCGGCGAAACCATGGCCCGCGCTTCCAACCTCACGATGTGCTCCTTCTGTGGCAAAAGCCACGCGGAGGTGCGCAAGCTCATCGCCGGACCCGGCGTTTACATCTGCGACAGCTGCATCAACGTCTGCAAAAGCATCCTCGACAAGGAGTTGAACGAGGATGCGCGGCGTCAGTCGTCCAATATCCGGGTGCCGAAACCGGCTGAGATTCGCCGCCAGCTCGACAATTACGTGATCGGGCAGGATGTCGCGAAGAAGACGCTGTCGGTCGCGGTCCACAACCACTTCAAGCGCGTCCTCCAGAGCGCGCCGCCGGCTGATTCATCCGCTGCCTTCCAGCCCGACCCGTTCGCGGAAGTCGAGATCGAGAAAAGCAACATTCTGCTCATCGGGCCGACTGGCTCGGGCAAGACGCTGCTCGCCAAGACGCTGGCCAAGATCCTCGATGTGCCGTTCTGCATCGCTGATGCGACGACCCTGACGGAAGCCGGCTATGTCGGTGAGGACGTCGAGAACATCATCCTGCGTCTTCTGCAGAACGCCGACTACGACGTGAAGCGCGCCGAGATCGGCATTGTTTACATCGATGAGATCGACAAAATCGGTCGCAAAACTGACAACGTGAGTATCACTCGCGACGTCTCGGGCGAAGGCGTTCAGCAGGCGTTGCTGAAAATTCTCGAAGGCAGCACCTGCAACGTGCCGCCACAGGGTGGACGCAAGCACCCGCACCAGGAATACATTCAGGTTAACACCGACAAGATTCTCTTCATCTGTGGTGGAGCGTTCGTCGGGCTCGACAAGATCGTCCAGAAGCGCATCGGCAATAAGATGATGGGCTTCGGAAGTCCCTCCCTCGAAGCCGAGGAAGCGCTTGCGAAACAGTCTGTGCGGCACGTCGAGCCGGAAGATTTGCTCAGCTTCGGGATGATCCCGGAGTTCATCGGCCGTCTGCCGGTCGTCACTGCGCTCGACGCTCTCACCGAGGACGAGATGGTGATGATCCTTACCGAGACGAAGAACGCGATGATTAAGCAGTATACGAAGCTCTTCGCCATGGAGGGCGTACGCTTGAGCGTCACGAAAGATGCACTCCGCGCGCTTGCCGCTCAGGCGGTGACGAAGGGAACTGGCGCGCGCGCTCTGCGCTCGATGCTTGAGCGCATCATGCTCGACATCATGTATGACGTGCCGAGCCGGGAAGACATCGCGGAGGTCACGATCAACCGCGCGGTCGTCGAAGGGAAGAAATTGCCGCTCATTCGCAAGAAGCAGGACAAAGACGCGGCTTAGGCGCATTTCGCGCGAAACCTCCAACGTTGAACGTTGGACGTTCAACTGCTGTGCAGGTGAGCTACATCGTTGTGCTCGCGCCTAAAACCGCGCCCTTCTTCAGTTCAGCGTTGGACGTTGAGCATTGGACGTTGGACGTTCCTGGCGTTCCATGCGCGTTCACGTCATCAATACCGGCACCGAGCTGTTGCTCGGCCACGTTCTCAACACGCACCTAACTTTCATCGCACGCGAGCTGTTCCCGCTCGGCCTGCGCGTGGAGCGGCAATCGACGGTGCCCGATGGAGCGGCGATCCGCGAGGCCATGGCTGCGGCGCTCAAGGAAGCCGATGTCGTCTTCGTCACGGGAGGTCTCGGGCCTACTACGGACGACATCACCCGGGAAGCTGCCGCGGAGTTGTTCAGCCTGACATTGCACCAGGACGCTAAGGTCGCGGAGGCGATCAAGCTGCGGCTGCGCACGCGCGGGTTTCCGATGACTGATCGGATTCTCCGGCAGGCCGATGTGCCCGAAGGCGCGGAGGTCCTGCCGAACGCGAACGGCACCGCACCCGGCTTGTACTTGAAGCGCACCGCGGCGCGACGCCCGCGGCATCTATTTCTCTTGCCGGGGCCGCCTCGCGAGCTGGAGCCGATGTTTCGCCGCTCCGTGCTGCCGATTCTCGTTGCGATCAATAAGGGGGCCGTTGCGCCGCAGGTGCGCACGTTCCGGATCGCGTGTGTCGGTGAGTCGGTCGTGGAAGCGGCCGTCGGTCCGCAGTTGCTCGCGCTGCCTGGTGTGGAGCTTGGCTACTGCGCGCGGCCAGGCGAGGTGGACGTGCGGGTGATTGGCCCGGCTGCGGC
>DATHXZ010000300.1:0-2482 GCA_035459405.1 Chthoniobacterales bacterium | reverse complement strand
CCCAGCACCGCAGCGTGCACAACCGCGATGATGGTGACGTTGCGCCAGAACGATCGGTCGTGCGACATCGTCTACTGCGTCTCGGCTTTGGTGGCAATGCCCACTTTTGTGATCTGCGCGCGCTGCACGGCGTCCATCAGCGCGATCAATTTCTGCACGGGCAATTCGCGATCGGGCCGTATCACGACTGCGACGTGCGGGTTCGCCTTCTTCACCTCGACGAGCCGCGCCGTGAGTGTCGCCGCGTCGAGCGGCTCATTGTTGAACTTGATGGTCTCGCTGCGGTCGATCGAAACCGTCTGCACCGTCGAGGGATCGACGGCTGCATTCGCCGCGCCGCTCGATGGGATGGAAAGCGTGACGCTATTCTCAAGCAGCGGCGTCGTGATGATGAAGATAATCAGCAGCACGAACGCGAGATCGAGCAACGGCGTGATGTTGATCTCCGATAGCGTCGAGAAATTGTGCCGCTGTGAGTAGCGTCGGATCTTCATGCTCGATGCTTCGGGCTTCGATGTTCGGTGTTGGATGTTCGATGTTCCGGCCGCCATTGAAGCAAACGCTGAACACCGAACGGGGATTTCATCGGCGGAACTCCCCCACTCTCGCGCCGTGATCGACGTACCTGTGCTCGAACAACGACGCGAGCTCAGCCGCAAAGTTGTCCATTTCCACGATGATCCCGCGGATGCTGGTGACAAGGAAGTTGTAGCCAAACATCGCCGGGATCGCGACGCAGAGCGACATCACCGTCGTGATCAACGCGCCGGAGACGCCCGGCGCCATGGTGGCAATGTTGGGCGACCCGGAAATCGCCACATCGGTGAAGGTGTCCATCACCCCCCAAACGGTGCCGAGCAGGCCAAGGAACGGCGCACCGCTCACGGCCGACGCGAGCAGAATCATCTGCGACTCGAGCTTCAGCGCGGTCTCGCCGACTGCGCGCTCCATCGCGGCATGCACCGCACCCATTTGCGCGGGCGTGATCTTGTCGGCGTCGCCGAGTCGCGCGCGAAACGTTTCGTCTACTTCCGTCGACCCGAGCAGCTGAAACGTCATCTCCTCGCATCCTGCGCGATACACGTTGAACAATGGGGAGCCGCCGAAGCGCGCGTTCGTCTCGAACAAGCGCAGCGGCTGGCGATCCTTGCGGAACGCCTTACGGAATTGCGCGCTCTGCTTCCGCGCGAACCGCACCACACGCATTTTCGTGATCATGACCGACCAGCTGAAAATCGAACCGATCAGCAGCACCGCGAGGACGAGCTTGCCCGCGACCGTCGATTCTTCGAACGCGAAGAGGAGACCGCCTGCCGCGACGAGGTTGAAGACAGCGAGATGCGTCAACTTGCCGGTGAAAATACCGGATGCGCGCGAAAAGGGAAAGCGGCGAGATTCGCGTCGAGCATTGCCGCGCTGTAGCGGCTTCGCTGTGCGAAGCGCCGGTTGGCGCGGGCGACGCGAACTGCGCCGCGCCTGCCACAGGCAGGCGGCTACAGGCGCGACCCGTCGATGATCCGCGCGAGTCGCAGATGGCATCTGACACAGACGCCCTACAATTCGGTCGGACTCCGGTGGAGCTTGACCGGATAATGCGGTCGCATCCGCGCGGCCACGATGAAGGCGAAGCCGAGAATCACGAGAAAGATGGAGTAAAACTGCCCGCGCGTGAACACGCCGATCATCTCCGCATCCGGCTCGCGAAATTGCTCCGCGATGATGCGGAAGATCGCGTAACCGCCAAGAAACAGCCCTGTGATAACGCCATTGGGCTGCCGCATCCGCGTGCGCACAAACCAGAGAATGAGGAACAACAGCACGCCCTCGAGCAGCGCTTCGTAGATCTGCGACGGATGGCGCGGTGTCAGCACAGCGCGGAGAACGCCGTCGATCTGCGGGTTCGTCTGCAAAGCGGTGAGCACCGCTTCCGGCTCGACGAGCGTGGGATCGACTGCGCGCGCGAGATCGACCGCGCGCTGCGCCTGCTCAACATTTCCACGCTCGAGCAATTCTTTGGGAAACTGGATCGCCCAGCCGACGTTGGTCGGCCGCCCGTAGAGCTCACCGTTGATGAAATTCGCGCAGCGTCCAAAGAAGAGGCCGAGCGGCGCCACGACGCAGAGATTGTCGCCGAGATTGGTCCACGACATCCGATGCTTCCGAGAATAGTAGAGCGTGAAGAGCACCAGCCCGATGATGCCGCCGTGCGCGGACATGCCACCTTCCCAGATCCGCACGATCGACAGCGGATCGCGAAGCATCTCGGGCTTATAGAACAGCACGTAGCCGAGACGACCACCCGCCATTACACCAAACAAGGCCGCCCACGTAATGAAGTCGCTAACCTGCTTCACCGGCAGATCGGCGTATCCAAGTCGCGAGAGCCGGGAGAGCAGCGCGTAGCCCGACAGAAACGCAGCCACATACGCCATTCCGTACCACCGCGGACCGAACGTCTCCGTCACGCGGAAGATGAACGGAT
>DATHXZ010000299.1:0-2202 GCA_035459405.1 Chthoniobacterales bacterium | reverse complement strand
GAGATGTGTCCGTTCGCCGCACGAAAGACCAGCTTGATGCGCGGATCGCTTGCCGCCTGCTGCTTCAGGAACGGGCGCACGTGCCACTTGGTCGAGGCGTCATCCGCCATGCAAAGCTCCCAATGTGGATACGTCTGCGCCTTTACTGACTCGATCGCCTCAGCGAGCCAGTCGAGCTGCGGATCGTAGATCGGCAGCAGAATCGAGATGAGCGGGCGACGCGGCATCCGTGCGGCCTGAGCGCGGAGAGCGTCTCGGTCGACCGACGTAATCGTGTCGTAGCGCCGGACCCACTCTTCGTACGAGCCGGGTCTCACGGGGAGGTGGCGTTGTAGTTGGCTACGGTGCGCCTGATCACACGCGCGAATTCCTCGCCGCACCGCTCGGTCGTGAAATGCTGCTCGTACGTCTGCCGCGCCGCACTTCCGACGCGCTGGCGCAACGCTGAGTCGGCAACGACGCGCTCGATCGCAGCTGCCAGCCCACGCGTATCCTGTGCCGGCACGAGAAAACCGTTCGTCCCATCCGCGATCCACTCGTGAATCCCGCCGGCGTCGAACGAGATCGTCGCCTTTCCCATGCTCATCGCTTCGAGGAGGATGATCGGCATCGTCTCGTCACGCGACGGGCAGACGACTATGTCGGCTTCGCGCATCGTTTGCAGGGCCTGCTCGTGCTCGACCGGCCCAAGCAGCTCGACGTTCCCCAACTGATCAGCGCGCGCGCGGAGGCACGCAGTAAACGCCTCTTCGAGTGGTCGCCCAGCCAGCTGGAACGATGTCCGCGCGCGCGTCTCGTCGCCCAGCTTCTCGACTGCATCGAGCAACAGATCCTGCCCTTTCCGCGCTTCGTAGGTCGCGACCACTGCAATCCGAACCTTTAGACCTAGCCGCGCTGCACCCGCCGCCGCTGGCGGGATCCCGTACGGGATCACGTCGATCGGCTTGTGTCTGAACGGCGCGTAAACGCGGGCCGTCGTCTGCGTCGGCGTGACCACGGCGTCGGCCACACCGAGAGATGGCTCGATCATGTGGATGATCTGCATCAGCTGCACACCGACCTGTGTCTCGTGGATGTACCAAACAACCGGCACACGCTCGAACTGGCAGGCCTGCACTGCCTCCCACGTGGCAATCGTGTTGGCGAGGACGCAATCGAACTGCGGTGCCAGTCGCCGCAACGCGCCGTAAGCCGGGTCGATCAGAAGCTGCGATTCGTAGATGATCTCGATGCCACTCAGCTTGGCCGCCAGCGGCCCGCGCTCCGGCGCGACGACGACCGGCTCCCAGCCGTGGCCATTCAGCCAGGCGACAAGGTGGGCGAGCTGGATCGGCGCGCCACTCAGGGTCATCTCATGCGAGACGATGAGCAGGCGCCGCTTCTCGGACATGCTCGTCAGTCTTAGGCGCGTTCGCGTGCGTCCGCAATGTCACGCGTCGACTGCCGGCGACCGGATTCCCGCGGTGCGCCGCAGTGTGCTAAATGAATGCGATGACTGTCGCCGAGTTGCCGTCGCACCGTTTCCGTCCGCTGGTCTACGGTGTCGGTGCGTGGACGGACAACCTGTACTTCGCCTACGACCTTGTTGCCACGTTGCGTCCCCGGCTGCTCGTCGAGCTCGGCACGGATCGCGGCGAGAGCTACTTCGCGTTCTGCCAATCGGTCGCCGAGAACGGAACCGCGACGCGATGTTTCGCCATCGACACCTGGCGCGGCGACGAGCAGGCCGGTGGATACGACGAGACCACCTGGGCCGAAGTTTCCGCGCACAACGCGCAGCATTACGCGGCTTTTTCGTCCTTGCTGCGCTGCACGTTCGACGACGCGCTTGGGCAGTTCGCACCGGAAACCATCGACCTCCTGCACCTCGATGGGCTTCACACGGAAAAGGCCGTGCGCCACGATCTCGACGCCTGGCTTCCGAAGATCCAACCCGGCGGCATTCTTCTGATGCACGACATCAGCGTGCGAGGGCGTGAGTTCGGCGTGTGGAAAGTCTGGGATGAGCTGCGCGAGCGGAGTCGCGCGTATGCATTCAGCGACGGCCCCGGCCTCGGCGTCTGGCAAAAGCCGCCCGCGATGCCGCTCGCGGAACCACTCGCCACACTCTTCGATGCTCCGACTGATGCAGCCGCCGCGCTCGCCGCCTACTACCGGCAGCGCGCACGCGAGACGCAGGAGCAGATCGGGCAGCATTGGCGG